>JAJTGE010000025.1 GCA_021298555.1 Oxalobacteraceae bacterium | reverse complement strand
CAACGCTAGGCTACGTGAGTCCGATGCAATTTGAGAAAAACTGGCTTGCAGAACAAGAAAAACGTTCTGCTTAATCGTATCCGTTAAGGGATTCGTGATTCAGGGGCAAGCTCAGAGAGATGCGTATCAGTTCAGGCGCTCCATATAATCACACCCGTTTTAACCTTTTCAACTAACGACCATAATAGTGCCACTCCCTTCCCTAAACGTTAACCAATTATTGATAAGCCTGCACTGGCCAACTTTGAGCAAGGCCTCAAAAGTGCTGATGATTTTTGGCGGCTTGATGCTATTTGGCTTGGGTCTTACTTATTTGGGGTCACTCGCAGATACGAGAACCCTTCGTGATGTGGGGGTCTGGGTCAAGCCTATGAAATTTATGGCGGCCAGCGCACTGTTTTCATGTACCACCGTTTGGTTAATCAGCATCGCTGATACTTCTGTGGACAAAGGGCAAGCCTATAACTGGATTGTTGCTTTAATCATCGTAACCTCCATATTTGAAGTGATCTACATCACTTATCAGGGTTCACGCGGTCAAGCATCGCACTACAACGATAGCGATATGTTGCACATCACTCTGTTTGGTGTGATGGCGATTGCGGCAGTTGGATTAACTGCTTCTCAGGCATGGCTGGCGTGGGGAATTTGGAAGGAGCAAAGTGTAACGGGTCTTTCCGTAGTCACGCTCAGTGTAGTTATGGGTTTGTTACTCACCTTCGCGCTATCAACAGTGAGTGGATTTTTATTGGGTGGCATTCAACCGCCCGCAGGTGTCGGACTACCCATCGTTGGTTGGCATATGTATCGCGATATTCGCCCCTCACATTTTTTGGGCGTACATGCCCAACAATTTATTCCTCTACTAGGACTGCTTGCAGCGCGGTTTGGAGGTGCCTATGAAACTCTGGGACTGATAACCGGAACGGCTGTCTATGTAATTGCCTGGATGTTTTTAACATGGGCTGCGCTTAGTACTTAAATTTTCTAGTTGTTAGTGAGAATTAGTGTGTATTTGCTCGGCGATAGGCGCTTTAGCTCAGCTATGCTCACCCATATCCCAAGTCCTGGGATATCTCAGGTATGAGATGTGATGTTCGCGGCTAAAGAGCGTTAGGTATGAAATCTCTGCGGGTGTTTTATTTACTAAGAGGCTTGTAGCAAGCCGGGTGATTAAAACTTCAATACGGGGGTAATTAAGGACGCGTGAGGGGCTGTAAAGCTTGGTGGGAAGTAAGACCTAGGCAGCCGCGTTATAAGCTGCCACGGCCGGGCCTAGACAGGCCCTAGCCGGAATGACAACGATAGCTTGTTACGCGGAACGCGCAGGTATGGGGTGATATGCAGAACGATTTCTCATCAAACTGACGAGCGTTCTATCACCTAGTCGCATTTGCATGCCACGAGTGGCTACAACAACTGCAGCTGCACGGACTGACATGGACGCAAATTTCGACAAGTCTATTTCTTGCGCCAGATCGATGGCTTCATCAACCACATCAAACTCCATCGCTTCGAGCTGTTTGAGTTCGGCAAGTAGTTCTGATCTTTGCATTTTAGTGATTCCAGTTGAGGTCTAAGAATTTGGTTTAAAGAAATGGGTATATCAGCTCAATTTTCCGACAGAGCTCAGTAGGCGAACAACTTCCTGCTCATTCATGGCATCTTTATTTTGCGCGTCACTATCATGAGTTTCAGTGGGTATGAAATTACCGTTAATCTCTGCGGCAGGATTAATCTCTAGCGACTCATAGTAAAGATCACCAATCACACGAGCGCCTTCCTGAAGCTCTAGCGATTTTGCGTGGATGTCGCCCCACACAGTGCCAGCGATAATGGCATTTGTGCAGAAAAGATTACCGGATAGTTTCCCGCGCATACCGATGATTGCAGTGGTTTTCTCCAGGCTTTTGCCTTTCAGGTCACCGTTGATTGTTCCATCAACAAAAAAGGTGCCATTGAAATCGATATTGCCTTGAATCGTTGCTTCGAAATCGATTCGGGAATCAGCCAGCTGCCTGTTAGATGACAGTTGTTTTTCCAGAAATTTCATCAGCTTTCCCTCACCAAAAAACACGGAGTCAAATTAGTGCGTACGCGTTTTAATTAAGTGCGCGATACTGAAATTTGGCGTAATTGGGAGTGACTGTCAACAACACAATGTGTTTAGACAGCACCGGACGCAGAATGGACTTTCAGAGTACAGTGTTGTCCTTTGATTTAGTTGAGAAAAATTATTTAGTTATTTTTTTATCTAAATGCTTCAAAATCATTCGTCCAAACAAAAGTACTACTTAATTTGACAAGGTAATCATGCATAAAATCTTTTTGCTAATTTTTTTTCTTGAATTGTCATTTTCTACATTAGCATTTGCTGACACCATTTCATCATCAGCGAATACTGGTAAACAAAAAGCGGAATACAACACAGTGACATCTCACCAACAGGGCGCGCCAGCTAAAGTTGTCAAACCACCTACGAACATCAATCCCATTGTGGTTGTCCCTGTGACACCAGGTGCACCACGACCTGCGGATCCGACGCGCAAATAATCAAATATAAAAAATGACTGTTTCTCTTTTTGATAAATATGGTGGTGTACCTGCGATAACACGCATCGTGCGCGACTTTCATGAGCGATTAATGCGCCGGCCTAATTTGCGTCGTTATTTCGAGCAAATGGAAATAGATAGAATCATCCAACACCACATTGCGTATGTTTCTTATGCGATGGGTAAACCTAATCAAGATTATCCACCTAATAAAATGCATGATCAGCACATGCAAGCGGGCGTGACTAAAGCTTCTTACAACCAGATTATGGAAATATTCTTTGCCGCTCTGGAGGAAGAGGGCGTTACGCCTGAAGATATAGAGCTAGTTGAACAAACGCTCAAAGAAGTGAGAGGCGAAATTGTGAGTAAGGGTTTGGAAAAATAATTTTATCGTTGTTGCGTACGGTATCAAATTGCCCAGCTCAAAGTGATACTGATGTTAAGTACGATGCTCTGGAGGTGCATGCCCATTTCATAGGCCATGCTGCAGTAACCGCTCTTAAAACGTCTGCCAGTTTTTTTCTTACAGCCACCCTACCCCCAGCACGCAAACCGCACCCTGATTAGTGGGGTGCCGTTTTTCCTTACACATCCCCCAGGCGATCGTGATCAGACTTTGAATACAGATTTTCTTAAATAAAAATTAACGTACTAATTAATTTAGAAAATAGTTCATCCAAAGTGGTTGTCGACTGCGGAGAGCTCTCCTCTCTTGATTGTTGATTTATTCCGAATAATTGATTACCATCGTAATCTAAATGAGAATCAGTCGTATTCAAAACCACTCCTCCACCTTGGGCGGTCAAGAAAGGCAACGCATGCAACAAGAAACACGTCTTACCCAGGGCGGTACATGCTTCACAGCAGACCTGATTCCTTATGTCATGAAAGTCATTTTGACGTTGGCTGCAGTTATCGGGACTGGCAGCAATGCCATGGCTGAACAGCTAGGGGATGAAAAAAAACTTCCCCGTATCGAGGTCGTGGGAGAGGGAGAAACATCTATTGCACGGCAGCCTGGCTCGGTTGCCATCATCACCCGCGAGAAGCTGGACATGCTGCAGCCTCTGTCCACACAAGACGCTCTCAAGTCGGTGCCAGGGATGGTAGTTCGCGAAGAAGAAGGCTATGGATTTATTCCCAACATAGGACTGCGTGGATTGAATCCTAATCGCAGTCAAAAGCTTTTAGTGCTGGAAGATGGCGTCCCCGTGGCCCCCGGCTTATTTACCTCCAATGAGTCTTACTACAGCCCAAGAATAGAAAGAATGGAAGGAATCGAAGTACTTAAGGGTGCCGCAGGATTGCGCTATGGTCCATCCACGATCGGCGGTGTCATTAATTATCAAACTAAAAAACCAGAAGACGGCGTCACAGTCACAGGTAAAGTTGGATCACATGGCTACAGCTTGCTGGGTTTGGATGCGGGTGGAAAAGCCCGCTCTGGTGACGCAGTGGGTGGCATCAGTCTCGTAACCTCGGAGGGAGATGGGTTTCGGAATAATGGTTTCCGTCTCAACGATGTGGTGGTCAAGGGCGGGATTGCACTGTCTGATAATCAGTGGGTAAGTGCTAAATTCACCCATTACGACAATGATGTAAATACTTCCTATGTTGGATTACGAAAAAATGAATACACAAATAATCCAACTAAAAATCCTGCACCCAATGATGTCTTTCTTACTCGACGAAATTCGTTTGACATCAATCATGAAATACAACTTGATGCGTCAACTCGCATTAATACATTAGTTTATTGGAGCCAACTCGATCGGGATTTTTGGCGACGTGAAATCGCTGCGCGAACAGCTAACGGAACGTCCTATGTTAGCTGCGATGGCTCAGCGTACTGCCTGTTCGGACGTAATAGATCATTTGAAATGGTGGGTATAGATTCGCGCCTGCATCTCAACCATGTCGGATTCGGTATCAATAATGAAACGGAGATCGGCGTTCGACTGCATCATGAAACCATGCGCAATCAATCCGTCAAATCAAAGATAGATCCGAATGCACGTTCCGGTGATTTAACAGCAGATGAACAGCTAAAGGCCAACAGCGTGGCACTCTACGGACAGAATCGTTTTATTTTGACGGATAAATTCGCAATCACGCCGGGCATACGCGTGGAATCGTATTCTCAAAGTAGACAGAATGAACTTGTCGCCACAGCGGCGGGCAAAACGAGTAACACTGAATTTGTACCTGGTATCGGAGCCACTTATCAGCTGCACCCTGAAATCCAAATGTTCGCAGGGGCTTATCGCGGATTTGCACCTGCTATGGTCGCTACAGCGATTAGTTCGACCGGTGTAGATCAACAACTCAATGCTGAGCGATCAGTCAACATCGAATTTGGTGCTCGTGGTACAAAAAGTAATTTACGTTATGAAGCAACACTGTTTCATATGGATTTTTCAAATCAAATCGTAAACCAATCAGCCTCAGCTGGTATTACTCAGGCTAACGCTGGCAAGACACTTAACCAAGGTATTGAAGGCCTATTAGCCATAGACCTAGGCATGGGTTGGAGTGCAGAAACGAATATGACCTGGCTGCCGGTAGCAAAATACAATAGCAATCGGGCGGGTGTTACAGACCAGGTCATGGGTAATCGTCTACCTTACGCCCCTGAGTGGATAGGCAATTTCGCTGTGAATTATCGACAAGAAAAACTCAATACACGTTTGTATGCAACCTACATAGGATCGCAATATACAGATGCATTAAACACCGAGCAGCAGAACGACATAGGGACCTTGGGCAAGATGCCTGCTTATGTGGTTTTTAACTGGAGTACGCGATACGCAGTCAGTAAACAGTTAAGCCTCATCGGAGCTATACGGAATATAGGCGATAAAAAATTTATCGCCAGCCGAAACCCGGATGGCATATTTCCTGGGGCACAGCGCAATTTCGAAGTAGGATTAATTTATAAGTTCTGATGTGTTAACTCACTAAATTACCTGGCTAATGCGTGGCCGTAGGCGAGAAAAAAAACTCTGAAGAGAGCAGCCTTTTAATTTTGAAATACCAAGTGTATGTCTGGCAAGGGAGCCAGCGAATCGATGCTCTCGTAACTTCCGTTGCTGTGGTTACAGGCTGAGTTGCCTGTAACCAGCTTTAAATCAGTTTGCTTTTATCACTCACTGATCAAGACTTATTTAAATGGCTGTGTGAACTGCAGCATCATGCCGTTTAAACCTAATAAGTTAAATTGTATCTGTTGTTTGCTGTCGAATTCCCAGCCTAATGCCGGAACAATTGCCGGAGAAAATCCACCGTAATTTAAGGGCACCTTGTGTTGGTATTCTCCACGATAGCCATACAAAATACCGGCAGTCCATTTCACATACAGTTTTGGTTGATCGAGCACACCACGGTAGATCTGACCCCAAGGAAAGAAATAACCACTTTCCTGACCAAACGAATTACTAAAAAAAGCAGCACCTGTAATCGCTCCATCGGAACGCTCACGCTCAGCCCCGATTAACCATACATGCTTGTGATTATCGCTAGGATGAAAATGCAGAGTGTAAGGTGAAGCAATCAAACTCCAGCGATCGCCTGATTTTTCTGTCAAATCAAAACCATCACTCCAATCGTAGGCATTGGCCGCTGGAGCAACTAACGCAAATGCCAAAGCGCAGCAGCTTGCTAAAAATCTGTTAGGGCGGGTGAATTTCGATAATAGGCGCATAAATGGTCTGTAATTTAAGAATGAAGTTCTGCGTTGCATCAACAACAATAGACGGTAACATTTATTAAATGTAACTTCAACCGCGAACCACCAACGCAGCGGCTCAAACAAAGATTGATCGATCGTTCACTATCAATTTGACAATGCGCCTACATAGCGCAACCACCCTTGTTGAAAGCTAGCCATATCTCTCGCAATTATTCGCCAACTGCCGGACAATTCGCATATGCAACCAACCCGCCTAGGCAACCAGCGCTTGTTTTACCTGATTCTGGCTATTACAACCGTCATCAAGGTATGGCTGGCAAGCGCCATTCCTTTGATCGGTGATGAAGCCTACTTCTACCAATGGGGCAAATACGTCGACTGGGGCGGCTTCTACGATCATCCTCCCATGGTGGGTTGGTGGTTATGGGGTCTGCAACAACTCTCTTCATCGCTACTGGTTCTGCGCCTGCCGGCAATAGCGCTATGGATTGCTATTGTGTTTGGCATGATGGATATGCTGAGACGTTTGCAGCCAGGCAGTGAAGAAAAAGTTTGGCTGCTGGGTAGCCTGTTTTTACTCTTACCTTTCACATGGTCGCTTAATCTCATTACGACCGATATACCGCTGATTTTTTTCTTGTTCTTCTCAGGCTATGCATTTTTACGTGGCGAGCAGTCCGATAGTTTGCGCTGGCACGCCATCAGTGGCGTGCTGCTAGGGTTGGCGCTACTCTCAAAATACTTTGCTGGTCTACTAGCAATTGCATATGCAGTGTATTTTTTGTTCAGAGGTCCGCGAGGCTGGTTACGCTTAGTCGTTATCGCTGCATGTGCCCTGCCCTTCATGCTGCTTAACATCGCATGGAATTCGTCGCACTGCTGGAACAATATTCTTTTTAATTTGTTCAACCGAAATCAAGGCTCGCATTTTTCGCTGACACATCTGGCTATCTACATAGTCATGATGATTTACCTAGTCACTCCATGGACTGGCTGGCGATTAGTGCGTACACAGGCATTGCGCCAACCATGGCAATTAGCCTCACTGTTTATCGTACCTTTTGCTTTATTTTTTCTACTTTCGTTTTATAAAAGTATAGGGCTACATTGGGTTTTAGCATTTCTTCCGTTTGTTTTTATAGCTGCAGGTACAGTGCTTACAACGGATGAACTTCGCACGCACAGCCGCTGGAATATCGTGCTCGGCATACCCCATCTGGTCGCGCTCATTTTGCTTGCTTACTTGCCCAGCTCGGCATTTGAGGGTATGAAGCTACACACAGATATTGTGATGCATCGCGATGCCAAAGCACTGATTAGCGCTGTTCAAACTCAGAGCCCTCCGGATAGCGTGATGATGACATCGTCGTATAGCTCAGCAGCCTTGCTGGCGTTTCATGCAGACCAGTATGTACCGGTGTTTGGTGAGGGAAGTTTTCATGCACGATTTGATGACAACATCACTAATTTTTCTGACCTCAATGGAAAAACTATAGTAATTGTTGGTACACGTCGTATAAATGAAACTAACCTTATGCCGTATTTCACATCCGTTTCCACTCGCGATGTGGTGGTGGATGGTGCTCACTTCTGGGTTGCACAAGGTCAAGGATTCAAGTTTGAACCTTACCGTGAAAACATACTGAAAAAAATCGCAGCCACCTACTATCGCATGCCATCATTTTTACCGCTGTATGGTTGTCGCTTCACAGAACAGTATGGATTTGAACGACAAAACCGCTGATTCATTACTGCTGAATCAGTGATGCTCAGACTTGAGCTTATTTGAATGAAAAACGTTTGTGCCCCAGATAGCTGGTGAAGACTGGCACTACAACACCTACGGCATGCGATATTTCGGGTATCAATTGTGTGAAACCTGCCCGAGGAAGAAGATAGTAGGCCAGCAGCATACTAATCGCCCAGGTCTGCATGACGGCAACCATATTGACCACCACAAACCACAGCGCACTCCGCTGCATTGATAGCCCACTGTCGGTAAAAACAAAATACCGCGCAAGTACAAATGCAGTAACCATACCTGTCAGATACGCCAGCACAACCGCAATAGAAAAATCTACCCACTGGTTGTAAATAATCCTGGAGCCAAAGTTAACAACTGCTGCCAAACCGCCAGTGATTAAAAAAACCAGAAATTGGCGTGACATGAATTGCTTAATCACTGCGCAGCCTCACGGGCTAATTGCCGACCAAAACCTATGCTCTCAGATATACCCCTATCTTCTGGATAGTAATACGAGGTATCCGCTACCCATAAGCCTTTAATAGGCAATGCCGCTGGAGGTAATTTACTAAGATAGCCCGGATCGCAAATAGGCTGAGCATGGCGGTAGCGGCTAGCACGTATATCGATAAAATCATCATCGCTCAGCTCGGGATTGATTTTCTTAAGATAGCTTTTTACTTTATCCAAAAAAATTTGATCCGGGTCTGAAAACTTTGCATGCTCACCCGGCATGTAAAACGGCACGTACACGATGGAATGATCCAACGGGCGCAAATTAGAGTATTCAACCAGCCCGGGTATATCCATCTCAGGATCATTTACATTCAACCAAAAGTTCGCTGACAGTGGTTTTTTTAGTTTGGCAATGACACAGACCACCGCAATATTTTTCAGTGCCTGAAATTTTTGTAGCAAATCGACTGGCAAATCCGGCATCAAACGCGGCACATAAGGAAGCGGCACGGTGCTGATGATTTTGTCAAAAAATTCAACACCCTCACTCGTTTGCACGGCGGTCGCCCTGCCCTCTTCAATATGAACTTTCTGAACAGGCGATTTGAGTAGGATGATACCGCCGTGATGTTCTATATCGGCTTTGAGAGCATGTAGCAGCGTGGTTGAACCGCCGTCCAAATAACCTAATTTTTCATGAAACAGGTTGTAGCGTGAGCGACCTATGCGCCGTATGCGACTCCATATCCACGCTGCTGATAGATTGTTGCTGTAATCGTAAAATTTGTAATCGAATAGTCTGCGCCAAAGTACTTCCCAGGCTTCATCGCCCACCCAGCGCCGTATCCAGCCTGTGGCTTCAACGTTATCTAAAGGTTGCCAATCAGTGCGCTTAGTGCATAAAAAAGCATGCAAGCCGTAGCGAATTTTTGCCACCAGGCTTAATCCGCGAAAGCTCAGCAATGCCCACGGATTACCCCACGCTTGCAATCGATTTTGGTACCAGTAACCCATCTTGGTTTCTACCCAATGCATATCCTTGGCTATGCCTAACTCATCAAGAATATGCAAAAACGCTGTATCTGAAGTGCAGTGAAAATGATAGTAGCGTTCTATCTGCAAACCTGAAAAATCAAATGTCGCTGTCATGCCACCTACACGATCATCGGCTTCAAACACCACGGGCTGATGTCCATCGCGCGCTAACTGATACGCTACTGCCAGCCCCATGGGGCCTGCACCAAGAACAGCTATGCGTTGCGACATGATCAAAACTCCAGCACCACTCGGCCATACACCGGATGATTAAAGGTTTCATCGATAGCTTTATCAAAGCCTGTACACGTCACGCCAAAAATACCTGGCCAATCAATTACTTCAAATTCATCTCGCGCTACAAGTGCCGCTAGCTGCTGCGTGGTGAATGGCGGGTTACTATCAAACTGACTCCATAGCCACAGCAAAAAATAAAACACACTGTAGGGTATACGCAGTATGTACGCGCCAGCCTTGGTTGTTTTTTTTATGGCACGAATAATCGCTATGTAATCAATTTTTTCATGGCCTGAAATATTGAATATGCCTTTACTCATTTTATTATCAAGGCAGCTGATGATGATGTTACAAAAATCACCCACATACAATGGCTGACGTAAATAACGACCACTACCCGGGATAGGGAATATCGGTACTTTTTTCATAAAGCGCGACAGCCAACCAAGATGCTTACGATCAAACCAGCCAAACATTAAGGTGGGGCGTAATATGGGACAGGGAACGCCGCTATCTGCCACCATCTGCTCTTGTAGTTTTTTAGTCTGGGTATAAAAATCATCTGCGCTAGACTGAACCACGGATGAACTAATGTGTATTAATTGCTCTACTTGACCTGCTTTTATCGCATCTAGAATCAAATGCGTAGATGTGAGGTTATTACGCTCAAAATCGATATAGTCATTTCCGCCGATTTGAGCTTGCAGCATTACCACCGCACGCGCTTGAGTGAAATGCCGCTGCCAATCACCAGGCTCTGCAAGGTCGGCATATTCGATAACGATGTCGGGATGCAGTTGCCGCAGCACGTCCAGATTAGCGCGATGCTTATCGAGCACAACCAAGTTGGTATAACCGCGTTCTTTTAGTCGTACCACCAAATTCTGACCGACTAAGCCAGCACCACCTGGCAATATGATTTTCTGTTGGTTCATTAAATATTCAATTTATTAAAAATCGCACGCGGCAGGTGTCGTATCACCATCATGATGACGGCCCATTTTGCAGGCACGTACACAACCGGTGTCCCGCTAGCTATAGCGGCCACTATACGACTAGCTACCGCTTGTGCGGTCGCCATACCGCGCTGTGGCAGATGCGCTGTCATAGGGGTGGCTGTTGGGCCTGGCTTGATCAGTACGATAGTAATTTTGGAATGTGCAAACCGATGTTGCAGGCCCTGTACATAGCGCTCCACCATGCCTTTGGCCGCCCCATACACATAATTAGTTTTGCGGCCTCTGTCGCCTGCTACTGAACCTATGATGGCTATCGTTCCACGCCCCACCTGCTCCATCTGGTGCGCAAAAGCTTCTGCAAATAACACAGGGGAAACACCGTTAATTTCCAGAGCGTCACGAGCCAGAGCCACATCGTGCTGACACTCTGTTTGATCAGGTAAATTACCATGCGCGATCAACACCACATCTATCGCTTTTTCTGAGGCTAATTTTTGCGCCAGCACGGTAATACCAGCGGGATCCAAAAAATTAACTTCGTGCGCTGTTACGGATGAATGTGGGCTTCTTACTCGTAAATCGGTCGCCACACGAGAAACACGTACTAAATCACGACCTAGCAATACGATATCAACCGCTGCACGCACCCACAATCGCGCACAGTGCTCTGCAATGGCTGAGGTGGCTCCAACGATCACGATTCGAGGTCTGGTCACAATGCTGTCCTGATCAATTACTCATTAGTCGTCGTGACATTGCAGAACTGATACCCGTATCACGATGTACAAGAAATTCATTTAAGCGTGGATAGCCTGATTCAAATAAATCGATAGGCATACGCGCATCTTTAGCGGGATATAAACGGCCCTTGGCTTCACGAACGATCGCATCCAGCGCTGACAACAGCTGCAAAGTTGATGCGCCTTGATTGGGAAAATCTAGCGCCAGGGTTACGCCAGGCATTGCAAAACTCAACATGCCTTTTGATTCACGCTGACCAAAGGTTTTAAGAACAGCTAAGAATGATCCTGTACCTGATTTTGCTATGCGCCTGAGTATGGCTTGAATCGCGTCTTTACCTGATTTGCGCGGCAGTACACACTGGTACTGATAAAAGCCGTGCGGCCCATACATACGATTCCAATCCAGCACCTTATCAAGCGGATGAAAAAAAGCTTCGTAGTGTTGTATCGATGTGCGCTGAGATTTCTTTGCATGGAAATACATAGCGTTGAATGGGCGTAGCGACCATCTATTAACCAGCGATACCGGTGGCACAAAAGGTACGCGTATGGTTCGCGCTGGCGCTGGTTGCTCATTACCTGCATCGACTGAATTAGCACGCATAAAAATACCCCGACCCTCGCCGCTCAAACAATCTACCCACGATACCGTATGTTCCCAATCAGCTTCAGATGAATCAGCTAATTCAAAAAACTCATTTAGATTGCGGTACGGTAGCGTCTCAACTGCCAGCCACGGGCCTGGTACGCGCTGTAGTTGGAGTGCCACTTCGGTAATGACGCCAGTTAATCCCAAGCCACCCACGGTTGCCGCAAACAAGGCATCCCCAGGGCGGTATTGCATCAAACTTCCATCGGTACGAGCCAAGGTGAATTGCAGGACATGATCGCCAAAACTTCCTGCCTTATGATGATTTTTACCGTGTATATCGTTAGCCACAGCGCCGCCAGCAGTGACGTATTGCGTACCGGGCACTACTGGCAACATCCAACCTCTAGGTACGCACAAGCGCTGTATGTCACGGATAAGTACGCCTGACTCGCACACGAGCTTACCGTTATGTTCTTCAAAGCTGATGAAGCGATCTAGCCCTGTGGTATTCCACAACACGCCACCGGGATTTAAACAGACATCGCCATAACTTCTACCCATACCAAAAGCCAGGCCATAGCGATCGTGCTGCAATTGGGTAGCGACGCTTAATCGATCAGTGAGCCTGTGAACTGTATGCTCAAACTGACCCAGCCTTCCCCAAGAATTAATCGCTACCACGACACACCTCGGGTCGCTATCAAGAGTACAAGTGCAAAAGCGGCACCCGCAAGCAAGCTCGCTTTGTCTCGCACGGCAAACAGGAGTGGATCATCATGCATTTCACCTCTGTGCGCTTTCATCCACATCCAGCTGATCCAAAACAGCATGACAGGTACTGCACTCCACATAAACACCGGTAATTGATACAGCTTTACTACAGCATCACTGTTGAGATACAGCGCCAAAACCACTACCGAGGCATAGCCTGATGTAATTCCTAATGATTGAACAAGTGGCGCATCTGAGGTCCAGTAACCACGTCCGTGCGCATGATCACGCCCAACCTCTGCTTGAATTTTTAATTCTGCATAGCGCTTTACAAATGCCAGCGACAAAAACAAAAACACAGAAAAAGCCAACAACCAGAACGATAATGAAATCCCTGCCGCGGCAGCACCCGCAATAATCCGTACGGTATAGAGCATGGCCAACACCAAGCAATCGATCAGCACTACGCGCTTTAAGCCCCATGAGTACGCACAGGTCAGTAAAAAATAAAAGCCTAACCAACCTACAAATGCCGGCCCAACGGGTAAAGCAAAAAGGAACGCATTAATCAGCAATAAAACAAACAGAAATACGCCTTTTGCTACGCTAACGCGACCAGAGGCAAATGGCCGGTGCTGTTTACGTGGATGATGCCTATCACTATCTAAATCAAATAAATCATTAGCGATATACACAGCGGATGCGCACAGGCTGAACGAAAAAAACGCCAGCAGTAACATGGTGGATAAATCGGCTCCGGGCAACTGATGAGCCGCAAGCGGCGCCATAAATAGCAGCAGATTTTTAAGCCACTGATGCATGCGCAGCACGCTGGTGAGCGCACCCGCAGTCGACTGCTGCGGTGAAAATTCTTTTTCTATGACACTGCACTGTTGTGCCTGCTGCAGTACCTGCGCAGTAGCATTCACTACAATAGCTTGGCGGGCTGCGCTCCATACATGAAGATCGTCGGACGAATTCCCAACGTAATCAAATCCTTTATGACCAAACCGTTGGGTCAGTGCAGCGGCTTTATTTCGCGCGCTTAGATTATGCGTACCATCGCTGGCCATCACGTCGTCAAACATACCCAAATGTCTGGCAATGGCATGAGCTATCAGCTGATCTGAAGCAGTACAAAGAATTAATTGCCTGCCGTTGGCACGCTGTTCTTTTAACCAAGCTATCAACGAATGGTTGTAAGGCAAAGCAGAAGCATCAAACTCAGTGAGAACTGCGAGTTGCTGTTTGAGACAGGCTTTACCTTGGGCTAACCACAGCGGGATTTGCAGAGTCTGTAGCGGATGGGATCGCAATGCCCGCACGGCGGACTCGTGCAGGGTATCGGTCAGTATCAGCGTGCCATCGAGATCAACGGCGAGCGGGAAGGCAGTCAAATGCTTGTCCTCTGGGACGAAACTGAACCGTATTGTAAATCAGAGAAATTATCTGGAAGAAAAGAATACGGGCTGTCATAACCCCGTGGGTCAGACAGTCCCGACAAACTCTGGCCAACCTTTAACGCTGCGATACCGCATCCACCACGGCTAAAGCCGTCATGTTTACTATACGTCGCACCGTCGCCGAGGGGGTTAAGACATGAACAGCACGCGCGCATCCTAGCAATATCGGCCCGATTGCTACGCCATTACCGGCAGCCACCTTGAGCAAGTTGTACGCAATATTGGCTGAATCCATACTGGAGAACACCAATAAATTAGCGTCGCCTTTGAGAGGGGTATCCGGCATCACTTGTCGCAGCATATGCGCATCAAGAGCAACATCACCGTGCATTTCACCGTCAACTTCCAGCTCGGGTGCACGCGCACGGATCAGTGCCAAAGCTTCGCGCATGCGGCAAGCGGATTCACTATTACTGCTACCGAAATTGGAATGCGATAACAGAGCTGCACGCGGATGCAAACCAAATCGCCGCATCTCTTCTGCCGCCATGACTGTAATTTCTGCAATCTGTTCGGCGGTAGGATTTTCATTGACATGGGTATCGACTAAAACTACCTGCCGATCAGGCAGCACCAGCGCATTCATCGCCGCATAGGTGTTCACACCTGCGCGGCGCCCGAGTACCTGATCAATGTAATGCAGATGCAAATTAACCGTGCCGAAGGTGCCACATATCATGCCATCTGCATCACCTTTATGGATTGCCATTGAACCAATAAGCGTATGACGACGACGCATCTCGAGCTTGGCGTATTGCTCGGTAGTTCCTTTGCGACGTGTCATCGACAGATACGTCTCCCAGTAAGAACGATAGCGATCATCGCGCTCAGGATTGATAACATCAAAATCTATCTCGGGTCGTAATCTCAAACCATAGCGCTCTATACGCTGTGCTAACACTGCGGGACGGCCTATCAAAATAGGTTTCGCAAGACCCTCATCAATGACTACCTGCACAGCTCGTAATACCCGTTCTTCCTCGCCCTCAGCAAACACGATGCGTTTTTTAGCCGCCGGTGCTTTTTTAGCCATGGCAAACACGGGCTTCATTAAGCTGCCGCTGTGATAAACAAACTGCTGCAGTTTGTCGGTATATGCGGCGATGTCTTTAATAGGACGTTGTGCCACACCCGATTTTTCTGCGGCCAGAGCAACAGCGGGCGCAATTTTTAACATCAGGCGCGGATCAAATGGCTTAGGAATAATGTATTCGGAGCCAAACGCCAGATTCGTTACGCCATAGGTGGTTGCAACAATATCGGATTGCTCTGCTTGCGCTAACTCTGCAATCGCATGGACAGTCGCAATTTCCATAGAGCGTGTAATGGTCGTTGCACCACAATCTAATGCACCGCGAAAAATATACGGAAAGCACAAAACATTATTTACTTGATTTGGATAATCTGAGCGTCCGGTTGCGATGACTGCATCGTCACGTACTTCGCGTACTTCTTCTGGAAGAATTTCTGGAGTAGGGTTCGCCAGTGCCAACACTAACGGGCGCTCCGCCATCACGCGCACCATGTCGGGCTTAAGTACTCCACCAGCAGACAGCCCAAGAAAAATATCAGCGCCTGGAATAACTTCAGCCAAGGTTCGCTCTGCAATATCCTGAGCGAAGCGCTCTTTATCAGGATCCATTAATTCTTTACGGCCTTTGTAAACCACACCCGCCAAATCAGTCACAAAGATATTTTCAATCGGAAAACCAAGATCAACGATCAAGTCTAAACATGCTAAAGCAGCAGCACCTGCACCAGAAACCACCAATTTACATTGTTTGAGATCTTTGCCGACCACCTTCAGGCCGTTCATAATCGCTGCACCAACGATGATGGCTGTTCCGTGCTGATCATCATGAAACACCGGAATCTTCATCCGGTCACGCAGTTTGCGTTCTATGTAAAAACACTCTGGTGCTTTGATATCTTCTAAATTAACGCCTCCGAAGGTAGGCTCAAGTGCGGCGATGATGTCGACTAATTTATCAGGATCGGATTCATTGATCTCTATGTCGAACACATCGATGCCAGCAAACTTTTTAAAGAGGACACCTTTGCCTTCCATAACCGGCTTGGCTGCAAGCGGTCCGATATTTCCCAAACCAAGCACCGCCGTGCCGTTGGTGATGACTGCCACTAGATTGCCGCGAGCGGTATAGCGAAAAGCATTCGCGGGATCCGCCGCAATTTCCTCGCAGGCTGCCGCCACACCTGGCGAATAGGCCAACGCCAGATCGCGCTGATTGGTTAGCTGCTTGGTGGGCGTGACACTGATTTTTCCTGGGGAGGGGAATTCGTGATACTCGAGAGCGGCCTGACGAAATTGCTGACGAAGTTCTTGCTGGTTGTGATCTGATTCCATGGTGGGGCAGCTTTCATTGATGCGTCATACTCGGTGCTGGATTTTATCAGACCACCGATTTTCGAACCCAAAAACCGTAGGCCGCCAGCATGGCAGAGGCCAAGCCTTACCGAATTCTCAACAAAGCCTATCTATTGATACTTTTTTCAGCTGACAAAAGCGTGGCATTTCAGAAAACACTACGATCAACACTTACCTGTAGTAGTGCGGTAAATAATTTGTTGCGAAACTCTTCGGTAGAATCTGTACATGCTGAGTGAATTTGAACTTATAGATCGCTATTTCTATCGTCCCCCTCGAGCGAATGGGCCCGTGCAACTTGGAATAGGCGATGATTGCGCCTTACTACTGCCCCCATCCGGCGAACTGCTAGCAGTGTCTACCGACATGCTGGTTGAAGGCCGACATTTTTTTGCCGGTGCCAACCCGCATGATCTAGGTCATAAAGTCTTAGCGGTTAACCTATCGGATCTCGCTGCCATGGGCGCACAACCCATAGCCTTTACTCTGGCGCTTGCATTGCCTTTAGCAGACCCGACTTGGCTGCAGCCATTTTCTGAGGGTCTTTTTCAGCTGGCAGATGCTTACGGAATTGAACTCATCGGCGGTGATACTACTCGCGGG
Source organism: Oxalobacteraceae bacterium (assembly GCA_021298555.1). Taxonomy (GTDB): domain Bacteria; phylum Pseudomonadota; class Gammaproteobacteria; order Burkholderiales; family Burkholderiaceae_D; genus Pernthalerella. The sequence goes on along the minus strand of JAJTGE010000025.1, from coordinate 9,166 downwards.
CCCTTAACCATTAGCATCACCGTCATGGGTCGGGTGACTAAGACTGATGCAATCAAGCGCAGCGGCGCGCAAGCAGGCGATGAACTATGGGTATCAGGTACGCTGGGCGATGCGCGTCTTGCGCTGGAAGCCTTGCAGGGCCATCGCGCTTTATCACCTGAATTACTTGGTAAAGCATGCGAACGGCTGCACCGGCCCACACCCCGTGTATCGTTGGGCTTGGCGTTGCGAGGGATTGCCAGCGCCGCAATTGATGTCTCCGATGGCTTGTATGGCGATCTTAACCATCTGCTGTCTCAGTCTTCGCTTGCGGCGACTATTTGCGCAGATGATCTTCCGCTAGGCGAGGCCCTAGCGAGCCAACCCACTGATATTCGCTATGCGATGGCTTTGAATGGCGGCGATGATTATGAATTGTGTTTTAGTGCGCCTGCAAATAAGCATCAGGCCGTTTTAGCTGCAGGTAAGCATAGTAAGACTAACGTCACCTGCATAGGTAAATTAGATCTGGGATCAGGCATACAGGTGCATGATCGCAACGGTGCTATGGTTTCAGTTAGCAATCAATCCTTCGATCACTTTACTGAAAATCTCTCATCATGAATTCTGCTACGCCCAGCCCGATACCCGAGCACTACCCTGTCATTCAGCCCAGTGCGAAATTCATGTTGTCCCACCCGGCACACCTGCTCTCCCTAGGATTTGGTAGCGGACTATCGCGCGTCATGCCAGGCACGGTGGGCACTCTGTTTGGCTGGCTGGTATTTCATGTATTTACCCTGCGCTGGCCCGACATCATGACGCCACAAACATGGGCTTGGGTCATCGTTATAGGATTTATCGTCGGTGTCTGGACATGCGAGAAAACAGGCCGCGCGCTCGGCGTAGCGGATCACGGCGCCATCGTCTGGGATGAAATCATTGCAATCTGGCTGGTCATGCTGTTGGTTACACCAGCAAGTTTTATTGAGGAACTCTGGGCTTTTTTGGTATTCCGCGCATTCGACATGATCAAACCACCCCCCATACGCCAGTTTGAGCGACGATACAAGGGCGGCTTTGGCGTTATGGCAGACGATATCCTCGCGGCTTTTTTTACCTTGCTCGCACTAGCGCTATGGCGCTTTGTATAGATTTGCCAGATCATAGCCAACCAGGCAATGCACTGCGTAGTGACTCTTCAAGAACGAAAGGAATCGTCTATGGATACCTTGAATCAATTGGCCATCGAGGTGGGCAAGGTGTTACAGCAGCGCGGCTGGTTTTTGGCAACTGCCGAATCGATTACTGGCGGAAGCATATCGCAAGCTATCACTGATATTGCGGGTTCGTCGGGCTGGTTTGACTGCGGCTTTGTTACTTACTCCAACGGATCCAAGACTAAATTTCTTAACGTCTCAGAGGCACTTATCGCACAGCATGGTGCGGTCAGCGAGGAAGTCGCCGCCGAAATGGCCAAAGGTACGCTAGACAATACCGATGCACACATTACACTTTCGACCACCGGCATCGCCGGTCCAGCCGGGGCTGTTCCCGGCAAACCAGTAGGTACAGTTTGTTTTGGTTGGGCTCACAGTACATTAGTACACACTGAACGAGCTGTATTTTCTGGTGATAGGCATTCTGTGCGAACACAAACAACAGAGCATGCATTAAAAGGATTACTCAAGTTTATCGAACGAATCAAGTGAAGTCATTCGTGCGCTAATCCCGTTTTTTGAATAACCCTATCGATATTTTCGATCACTATGTTCATTCACTGAGCGCCTATCCATACTCCGCTGGCCGTCGCCTTTGGATGGTTTCGTCAGATGGTGATACCAACACTGATCTGTAGGATCAGTGATCATTTTTCTGCCGAGGCTGGCTTAAGGCGCGGCACCCAAATTCAGCTGCTCACCCTGTCTATGCACGTCGGAATGCATTGATGCTATCGCGAGTTTGTAGTGCAACTCGCGATGCCGCTGCAGCGAAACTTTCATCGCCCTCGGGCTTTGCGTAAAGTATGGCGCGCGATGAATTAATCATCATGCCAGCACCTGATGCACTGCGGCCAGCCTTTACCGTTGCCTCTATATCGCCGCCCTGCGCACCAATACCCGGCACCAGCAAAGGCATATCGCCCACTAATTTTCTAACTTGCTCTAATTCGTTTGGGAATGTCGCACCCACGACCAAACCACACTGGCCATGTTGATTCCATCGCTCAGCAACCAAACGCGCCACATGCTGATATAGAGGCACGCCATCAACTTTCAAAAACTGTAAATCCGAACCGCCCGGGTTCGATGTACGACACAGCACAATAGCGCCACGATCTTTCCACTCTAAATAAGGTGCAATGGAATCGAATCCCATATACGGATTTAAAGTGACTGCATCGGCGTCGTAACGCTCAAAGGCTTCTCGCGCGTATTGCTCAGCAGTAGAACCTATATCGCCGCGTTTAGCGTCGAGTACGATGGGAATATCTATATAATTTTTTTTCAAATAATCACAAATCGCTTGTAATTGATCTTCTGCGCCTAGCGCTGCGAAAAACGCAATTTGCGGCTTGAATGCACAGGCAAATGCAGCAGTAGCATCGATGATGGTTTTACAAAATAAAAATATCGCATCCGGTTTACCTTTGAATTCTGCTGGAAACCGCGCCACATCCGGATCCAGTCCCACGCACAAAAGAGAATTATTTTTGGCAGTTGCCGTTGAGAGTTTTTCGGTAAATTTCACGATGGTCAATGGTAATGGTAGAGGGCAGAGGACTTCGAGACTAAATCTTTAAGGCTATGGCAAGACAGCCTTAACGCGGGGAGTACAAACGCACCACAAGGCCCTGCCAACACTGCAAGCAACCTAACGAGATAACCTCTAAACGATATTGTAGCCGGTCATGCTATTGTCTCGCCCCATGAGACAACTGCATCGCAATGATTTAGTGCTGTTAGCACTGTTAACGCTGTTCTGGGGCCTGAATTGGCCAGTCATGAAAATAGGTGTGCGCGATTTTCCGCCATTGACGTTTCGGATACTGAGCATGATAGGTGGATTGGCTGTGATCTGGCTGGTCGCCAAGGTTCAGGGCATTTCACTCGCCATCCCCGAAGGCAAAACCCGCACAGTCATCAAGCTCGCCATCCCCAACATGCTGATATGGCATTCGATGATTATCGTCGGTGTAAAAATGCTGTCATCGGGGCGAGCTGCGATTCTTGGTTACACCATGCCTGCATGGGCAGTCTTGGCTGGCTTGGTATTTTTTGGTGATCGCATCAATCGCTCTTCTCTGATAGGCATACTCTTGGCTATGTCGGGAGCCATGCTGTTGTTATCCAGTGAATTTTCACCACTCGGAACTATATTGGTATTAGTTGCGGCTGCGGGCTGGGGCTATGGCACGGTACTCATGAAACGCACGCACATAGACATGCCCACGTTATCGCTTACTTTTTGGATGCTCGCGTTTACCACTACCTGCATTACTTTTATAGCACTGATATTCGAAATGCCGCAAATGCGTTTACCCAATGTCACAGAGTGGCTGTGCATCGCTTATAACGCCGCGATTATTTTTGGTTTCGCGCATGTGGTGTGGTTTAGGCTGGCACGCATACTTCCACCCGTGGCATCAAGTTTGTCTGTTATGTTTATTCCTGTATTAGGAACGTTTTCAGGTGCATGGATATTAGGCGAAACGCCTCACTGGCAAGATTATGCAGCGATTTGGCCTCTGGATGATTGACCATACAAACAACGCTGACCCACTGCCCTGATTTAGTTTTGACATAGCCAGCAATGCTGGCAACATCATTTAGGCTGCCCGTTTTTATATGCGCTTGTTTTTTGGCTGAGGAATTTGTAAGTGAGCGGCGCATCGTACCGTCTAGCCCGACGATAGGCATTGAGGCTATAAATTCCGGCATGAACGGACTTTTCCATTCGTGAAGTAGTACCGCGCCAAGAGCTTCCGCACTCAAACGCTCGTTACGCGACAAGCCTGAGCCGTTTTCTATCACTGTGCTTTGTGTATTAATACCTAACGAGCTCAACCATGTTATTGCCCGTGCTGCGCCTGCCTCTGCCCCAATCGATGTACTGGTCGGCGTATTTGCCAGGCTAATTAATAATTGACGCGCCATGACGTTGTTACTGTATTTATTGATGTCGCGAATGATGTATCCCAGCGTGACCGATTCCCACTCAAGAAGCAGGCGAGCAGTTTCTGTTTTTTTTTCTTCGCGCGTAACGCCTGCAATACTGCCTCCAAGCTCTTGCCACAACTGCCGAAAAACAGCATCGAAGTAACGTACATGGTTCAGAGCATTTGCATGCACTACCAGTACACGTTCACCACAATCTAACGAATAGCTACCGGTAAAATGGACGGTGATGTCATCCACAACCGCACCTAATTTTTCTCGCCAGCCAGCGCAAGGCTGAGTATCGAGATTGGGTGCATGGATTACAAAATTTGCCATGGGTGGTTCCATAGCGACATGCACAGACTGCGTTTGTGCATCGGGATAAAACCTCAGGCTAATTGCTTTCGCATCCAGCAATAACGCATCAGGTAGAGCGTTGTATGCACGATGGGGCAGGCCATCAAAGGACGCTGCATGCTCATTTGTTGACTGGAACAATGTACGGTCGAGCAGTAAATCACCCTGAATTTCACGTACCCCCAGAGCGCGCAAGCGCCGCAGTAAACGCGCAATATCCTCATGCGCTAACCGCGGATCACCCCCACCCTCTATGATTAAATTACCCTGCAATACATCACCAACGATCGCACCCGACATATGTATGCGCGTAGTCCAACGATGATTGGGGCCTAAGATGTCAAGCGCTGCTGCCGTGGTCACCAACTTCAACACGGATGCGGGTTGAAAGGCGACTTGGTGATTATGAAATGCTAATGGACGACCCTCGAGGGTACGTATATCCAGCGCCACGGCCGTTTGGGGGATACTTAATTTCGCAAGCGATAGGGCAATGGGCGCAGGCAATCCTGCGCTTTTGTGTAACGTGCTGCATGCGGTCAATGATGCCATCAGAGATGTCATCGCGACTAACAACACGTAACGGGAAATTAATCTAAAACTAAGCGTCATACGTATAAGCTTCCTTAAGTGCCCTGATTATCCCACGCACAGTGGTCGTGTTTGACTATGATGGTGTGATTGCGTAGCCTGAGAACACGGTTGATTTTCATGAAATGATTACTTAATGCTGCCATTTATAAATAGCACTCAACTCTCGCTCTGTCTGCCCTATCCAACCCTGATAGCAGCGTTACGAGAAATGTTTATGCAAGAGATACACGCGCCGCTACGCCATACGCATCGCCTCTCGAAAGAAAGCTCAACGACGTTGCTGATTATGCCGGTCTGGCAAGAAGCCCGAGAACTAGGCCTTAAAGTAGTTACCGTCGCACCAAACAATCACCTTACTGGTTTACCGACGGTACATGCTTTGTTTATTTTGATGGATGCAGCTACCGGTGTCCCCTTGGCATTGATGGATGGTGAACAGCTCACATTACGACGCACGGCGGCAGCATCTGCATTAGCTTCTGAATATTTGTCGCGCCAGAATAGTCGTCACTTGCTGCTGGTAGGTACGGGCCGCTTAGCTCCTTATATGGCGATTGCTCATTGCGTCACCCGCCCTATAGCGCAGGTCACTGTCTGGGGTCGTAATCCGCACAGCATTGCATGCACTACAAATACGTTACGTGCGGAGGGATTACCCGAACATATCTCTATTCATCAGGCGATGGATTTATCGGCGGCAGTTAAAGAGGCCGACATCATCTGTAGCGCTACGACGAGTAAAGAGCCTTTGATTTATCACGACTGGGTAACACCAGGCACGCACATCGATTTAGTCGGTGGCTTTAAGCCAGATATGCGCGAGGCTGATGATACATTGATACGTCATGCGCATATTTTTGTAGACACTTATGAAGGCGCTCTCGCAGAAGCAGGTGATTTAATTCAGCCTTTACAAAAAGGGCTCATCACACGTGATGCGGTACGCGCAGAGTTAGCTGATCTGGTATCGCATCGTCATGCAGGGAGAATGGATGATGATGAGATCACTGTCTTTAAATCCGTTGGCACGGCGATAGAAGATTTATGCGCTGCCAGAATCGCATGGCATGCGCATCAGGCTGGCCATTAACACGTTATTTCAGCGAATCAGGCAATGGAATGAATTCAGTTTCTTCTGGCACGGGTTCAAAGCGCTGATGCAACCAATCATCGCTGGCCTGTTTTATTCGCTCTTGACTACTCGATACAAAATTCCATGCCATGTGACGCGGCCCATCCAATGGCTCGCCACCCAACAGCATAACGAGTGCGCCCTGCTCTCCCGCGCGCATGTCTATGCTTGCACCTGTTCGTATCACCAGCAACTGACCCGCTGGATAACTACCCTCCACACCAAGATCTATTTCACCACTGACTATATAGAGCGCTAGTTCCTCATATTCAGCAGGCAGCGACAAGCGCGCTCCAGGCTGCAAAGTTAACTGCGCATAGACCAGCGGCGAGCGCGTCGGTAAGCTTGATTGCAGACCCATGAAACTACCTGCCACTAAAATAATGTGTGAGCCTTGCAATTGCAATGTCGATAGCTCAGCTGCTTTTTGGTGAGTGAAATCAGGTTCACATTCTTCATCAGCACGTGGCAGCGCCACCCAACATTGCAAACCATATAAAGAAGATGCACCTGCGCGCTCGCTAGCACTACTGCGCTCCGAATGGACGATACCGCGCCCCGCAGTCATCCAGTTAACTTCGCCAGGTCGTATAGCTTGCACATGACCCAAACTATCGCGATGAAGAATTTCTCCTTCTAATAGCCAAGTAACCGTCGCAAGGCCTATGTGCGGATGCGGACGCACATCCAATCCCGATCCCGGAGCGAGTGAGGTTGGACCCATCTGATCCAAAAAAATAAATGGCCCGACCATACGGCGCTCGGCCGCGGGCAATGCCCGCCTGACCTGAAAGCCACCGCCAAGATCGCGGACAGCAGGAATAATGACTGTTTCTAAATTTGACATAGTTGTGCCCTATTGATGCAAACGTTAACGCTACTTTAGTGGATTAGCACCTGCTGATGCATCGTCAAATGATGACAACTATGACAATAAGATGGTTTAAATGCACCAATAACAGGCATTTTTATCAATAAGATAATTAAATTTCACTGCCTTATGCGAAGTTTTCACCGTAGATTCTTGAAAAAGCGCCAAGCCATCCCTATACTTAGCACTCGTTGGAGGAGAGTGCTAACAACTCCCCTGGCTAACAGTGTTTTCAAGTCCAGCCAGCGAAATGAGGCTCTCGGTTTGCTGGTGCATAAACAAACATAATTTATTGTTCTAAGGAGTATTTATGAAGATTCGTCCCTTGCACGACCGCATCGTCGTCCAACGTTTAGAGCAAGAAACCAAAACAGCATCGGGCATCGTGATTCCCGATCAAGCAGCAGAAAAGCCAGATCAAGGCGTGGTCAAAGCCGTTGGTAACGGCAAAGTCGGCGACGACGGCAAAGTACGTCCCCTGGATGTCAAAGTCGGTGACAAGGTCCTTTTTGGCAAATACTCAGGTCAAACCGTCAAGGTAGGCGATGACGAATTGCTCGTCATGCGTGAAGACGACGTAATGGCCATCGTCGAATAAATTTCAGAGCTAAATCGAATAACGAATCAAGGAGTAACAACATGGCAGCTAAAGAAGTCGTTTTTGGCGATGTCGCCCGCCACAAAATGGTTGAGGGTGTAAACATCCTCGCCAATGCAGTTAAAGTCACTTTAGGCCCTAAAGGTCGTAACGTTATTTTAGAGCGCTCGTTTGGCTCACCTACAGTGACTAAAGATGGTGTTTCAGTCGCCAAAGAAATCGAACTCAAAGACAAGCTCATGAATATGGGCGCACAAATGGTGAAAGAAGTTGCGTCCAGAACGTCGGATAACGCCGGTGACGGTACAACAACAGCGACTGTCCTAGCCCAAGCTATCGTGCGCGAAGGCATGAAATACGTAGCAGCTGGCATGAATCCTATGGATCTCAAGCGTGGTATCGATAAGGCCGTTGCAGCAACGGTTGAAGAATTGAAAAAGATTGCCAAGCCTTGCACGACATCGAAAGAAATCGCTCAAGTTGGTTCTATCTCTGCTAACTCAGACAGCTCCATCGGTGACCGTATCGCTGAAGCAATGGAAAAAGTCGGCAAAGAAGGCGTGATCACTGTTGAAGATGGCAAATCGTTGAATGACGAGCTCGACATCGTCGAAGGTATGCAGTTCGATCGTGGCTACTTGTCACCATACTTCATCAACAATCCTGAAAAACAAGTCGCGCTGATGGAAAATCCATTTGTCCTGTTATGTGACAAGAAAATTTCAAACATCCGTGATCTGCTGCCCGTATTGGAGCAAGTTGCAAAAGCTGGTCGTCCTCTGCTGATCATCGCTGAAGACATCGAAGGCGAAGCTCTGGCAACGCTGGTTGTAAATAACATCCGTGGCATCCTGAAAACATGTGCAGTAAAAGCACCTGGCTTTGGTGATCGTCGTAAAGCTATGCTCGAAGACATCGCTATTTTGACCGGTGGTCAAGTGATTGCTGAAGAAGTTGGCCTGACACTGGAAAAAGTCACGCTGAATGATCTCGGTCAAGCTAAGCGTATAGAAATCGGCAAAGAAAATACCACCGTGATTGATGGCGCTGGCGTTAGCAAAACTATCGAAGCACGTGTAAAACAATTGCGCGTACAAATCGACGAAGCAACATCTGACTACGATCGTGAAAAACTCCAAGAGCGCGTAGCCAAGCTGGCTGGTGGCGTTGCGGTAATCAAAGTAGGCGCTGCTACCGAAGTCGAAATGAAAGAGAAAAAAGCACGTGTAGAAGATGCACTGCATGCAACTCGCGCAGCTGTTGAAGAAGGTATTGTTCCAGGTGGTGGTGTTGCTCTGCTACGTGCTCGCGCTAACATCAAGGTCAAGGGCGACAATCCAGATCAAGAAGCTGGCATCAAGATTGTTTTGCGCGCGATGGAAGAGCCACTGCGCATGATCGTTAGCAATGCTGGTGAAGAAGCATCTGTCGTAGTCAACAAAGTACTCGAAGGCAAAGGTAACTTCGGTTACAAC
>JAJTGE010000001.1:1444-132106 GCA_021298555.1 Oxalobacteraceae bacterium | reverse complement strand
ACGCAAAACTCCGAGACGATAAAAAAGATCAGCACGAAATTGATTAGTTGCGATACGTTCTTCAAGTTGACAATGCGTTGCGCTAATGATGCGTACATCGATAGGTATGGGGCGTGTTCCACCGACACGCACAATTTCTTTTTCTTCTAATACACGTAGCAAGCGTGTTTGTAACGGCAGAGGCATTTCTCCAATTTCATCCAAAAACAAGGTGCCACGATGAGCTGATTCAAATAAGCCCGCATGACCACCGCGACGTGATCCGGTGAATGCGCCCTCGTCGTATCCAAATAATTCTGATTCCAATAATGATTCTGCGATTGCTCCGCAATTTACTGCCACAAAAGGTTGATTACCAGCACCTTTGCGTAGACTTTCGCGATGTATCGCCTGTGCTACCAGTTCTTTACCAGTACCAGTTTCACCTTCAATCAGCACTGGTGCTGGTGATTTACTGAATAAGCGAATTGTTTGGCGTAGTGATTCAATTTTTTCGGAGTGACCACGTAATTCATTCACGCCATGTTTAGCGCGCAGAGTATCCGCTGCCGGGTAATTGCGTCCGCGCGGTGCTTCTAGTTGTGTTGCGCGCGCAATATCCAGAGCATCTTCAAACGCCTGCCGTATCGAGGCAGCGGAATAAACAAACACACCGGCTAAACCCGCTTCTTCGGCTAAATCGGTAATCAGGCCAGCACCCACCACCGCTTTAATTCCGGTGGCTTTCATTTCATTAATCTGAGCGCGGGCGTCTTCTACAGTGACGTAAGTACGCTGCACGATAGGCAGGTCAAAAGTCTGCTGAAACTCCACCAGTTCAGGCAAGGGATCCTGGTAATTAATGAGGCCGATATCTGGAGTAATTCGGCGTGCGCGCGCCAGTGCGCGCATGACATCAAAGCCACTCGCCTTGGCAATCACAACGGGAATAGATAAACGGCTTTTCAAATAGGCCGCATTTGAACCGGCAGAGATCACGGCATCGCAACGCTCGGTTTGTAGTCGTTCGCGTATGTGGGCAACGGCTTCTTCAAATCCTAGCTGTATCGGTTCTATCGTTGCCAGGTCGTCGAACTCCAGGGTGATGTCGCGAAACAAGTCAAACAGGCGTGAGATCGATACCGTCCAGAAGACGGGTTTTGCCGCGGATTCTCTGGGTGGTGGAGGACGCATATTGTTTCAGTAACGTTAAATGTTGCATTTTAAATGAAACATTGAAACATACAGTGAAACGTTTTTGTAATTGCTGACTTGGCAACTCTTTTCATGTATTTGGCAAGCCTCTGTTTTTTATGGATATTTTCAGCATGAAGGGATTACAGCTAGGCGTGCCCTGGATGGCATAGGGATTGCAATCCAGGGAGGACAATCAAACTTCACTTTTAACGGGACTCTCATGAGCAAGCTCACTCCAGGTGCGCGTTTTCGTCTAGCCGTACAAGAAGAATCGCCACTACAAGTCATAGGCGCCATTAACGCTAATCACGCCTTGCTGGCTAAACGCGCGGGCTTTCGCGCTATCTATCTCTCAGGCGGTGGCGTGGCAGCTGGTTCGCTGGGTTTGCCTGATTTAGGTATTTCAAATCTGGATGATGTGTTGATCGATGTGCGCAGAATTACCGATGTCTGCGATTTACCGTTACTGGTTGATGTGGACACCGGTTTTGGTTCGTCTGCATTCAATGTTGCGCGCACTGTGAAATCCATGATCAAGTTTGGTGCTGCAGCCATGCATATTGAAGATCAAGTGGGTGCCAAGCGTTGTGGTCACCGTCCCAACAAAGAAATCGTCACCAAGCAGGAAATGGTCGATCGTATTAAAGCCGCTGTGGACGCACGAACCGATGATCAATTTGTGATCATGGCACGCACCGATGCACTGGCAGTGGAAGGATTGGATTCTGCGATTGAGCGTGCTGTGGCGTGTGTTGAAGCGGGTGCAGACATGATTTTCCCGGAAGCCATTACCGAGCTGTCTATGTATAAGCAGTTTGTCGACGCAGTCAAGGTGCCAGTACTGGCGAACATTACTGAATTTGGCGCAACGCCCTTATTTACTGTGGACGAGCTACGCGCATCCGATATCGGTATCGTGCTTTATCCGCTGTCGGCATTTCGTGCCATGAATAAGGCAGCAGAAAATGTTTATCTCGCCGTGCGCCGCGATGGAACACAAAAAAATGTAGTCGATACCATGCAAACACGTATGGAACTCTATGATCGTATTGGCTATCACGACTTTGAACAGAAACTCGATGCGCTATTTGCGCAGCAAAAATCCAAGTAAACACTATTTCATGCGGGAGAAAAAATGAGCGATCAACCAGTAGCTGGCTTTAAACCAAAAAAATCTGTGGCGCTGTCTGGTGTAACTGCGGGTAACACCGCATTGTGCACCGTGGGTAAAACAGGTAACGATCTTCATTACCGTGGCTATGACATTTTGGATGTCGCCGATGCCTGCGAATTTGAAGAAATTGCTTATCTGCTGGTACACGGTAAATTACCGACCACAGCTGAGGTAATAGCCTACAAACAAAAGCTCAAAGCATTACGTGGATTACCTGCTAACGTAAAAGCAGTACTCGAGTGGCTGCCAGCATCATCCCATCCTATGGATGTCATGCGCACGGGCGTGTCTGCTTTAGGATGTGTGCTGCCAGAAAAAGATGATCACAATGCTCCAGGTGCGCGTGATATCGCTGATCGACTGATGGCTTCATTGGGTTCTATGCTGCTGTACTGGTATCACTACAGTCACAATGGCAAGCGCATCGAAGTCGAAACCGATGACGATTCCATAGGTGGCCATTTCTTACATTTGCTGCATGGTGAAGAGCCACCTGAGTTGTGGGTTAAAGCAATGCACACCTCGTTGATACTCTACGCAGAGCATGAATTCAATGCATCCACCTTTGCTGGTCGTGTGATTGCTGGTACGGGTTCGGATATGTTCTCGGCTATTACCGGTGCCATAGGTGCACTACGTGGCCCTAAGCATGGCGGTGCCAATGAAGTGGCATTTGAAATTCAAAAACGCTACGATACTCCCGATGAAGCAGAGGCAGATATACGTCGCCGAGTAGAAAATAAAGAGGTGGTTATTGGTTTTGGCCATCCGGTATATACGATTTCTGATCCACGTAACAAAGTCATTAAAGAAGTGGCGCGTAATCTGTCAAACAATGCAGGTTCTACAAAAATGTTTGATATCGCAGAGCGTCTGGAAAGTGTGATGTGGGATGCGAAAAAAATGTTCCCTAATCTGGATTGGTTCTCAGCAGTCTCGTATCACATGATGGGTGTGCCAACAGCGATGTTTACTCCGCTGTTTGTTATTTCGCGCACATCCGGTTGGGCGGCACATATTATTGAACAGCGCATAGACAATAAAATCATACGACCCAGTGCAAATTATGTCGGGCCGGAAGATTTGAAATTTGTACCCATCGCTAAACGTAAATAATTGATCGTTCAGGGTAGGGGATACAACTCAGCGTGTCTCCCCTACATTTTAGTTTTTCATTTGTTTATCTTCGCCTTTACTTTCACTCATGAATACTGCACACCGAAAAGCCCTGCCTGGTACCACACTGGATTATTTTGATGTGCGCTCCGCAGTGGATGCGATTGCACCAGGCGCGTTTGAAAAATTACCGTACACATCGCGCGTACTGGCTGAAAATCTGGTGCGCCGATGCGATCCTGCGACGCTTACAGCATCACTTAAGCAGCTGATCGAGCGCAAGCGTGATCTGGATTTTCCCTGGTATCCAGCGCGAGTTGTTTGTCACGATATTTTGGGTCAAACGGCGCTGGTAGATTTGGCGGGCTTGCGCGACGCGATCGCTGATCAAGGTGGCGATCCGGCCAAGGTCAATCCTGTGGTACCCGTGCAATTGATTGTTGATCATTCGCTGGCAGTGGAATGCGGTGGTTTTGATCCTGAGGCATTTACTAAAAATCGTGCCATCGAAGATAGGCGCAATGAAGATCGTTTTCATTTCATCGATTGGACTAAGCACGCATTTAAAAATGTCGATGTCATCCCGCCTGGGAACGGCATCATGCATCAGATTAATTTAGAGCGTATGTCGCCAGTGATACAAGTGCAGGACGGTGTTGCCTATCCTGATACCTGTGTCGGTACCGATAGTCATACGCCCCATGTGGATGCTCTGGGGGTGGTTGCGATTGGTGTAGGCGGTTTGGAAGCTGAGAACGTGATGTTAGGTCGTGCATCGTGGATGCGCTTACCCGACATTATTGGTGTTGAATTAACAGGCAAGCCGCAGCCTGGCATTACAGCGACCGACATCGTGCTAGCCATGACAGAGTTTTTGCGCAAATCCAAAGTGGTGGGTGCCTATTTGGAGTTTTATGGCACGGGTGCTAAAGCGCTCACCTTGGGTGACAGAGCCACGATTTCGAATATGGCTCCGGAATATGGCGCAACAGCGGCGATGTTTTCTATAGATGAGCAAACCATCAGCTATCTCAAACTCACTGGTCGCAGTGATGAGCAAGTCAAGTTGGTCGAAACCTATGCCAAACAAGCAGGTCTGTGGGCCGATACCTTGCAAAAAGTAGACTATGAACGTGTACTGACATTTGATTTAACTAGCGTAGTGCGCAATATGGCAGGCCCTTCGAATCCTCATGCGCGTGTAGCCACGTCTGAATTAGCCGCCAAAGGGATTGCAGGACAATGGGAAGAGGTGCCGGGCCAAATGCCAGATGGTGCTGTCATCATTGCAGCAATTACCAGCTGCACCAATACATCAAATCCGCGTAATGTGATTGCTGCTGCTCTCTTGGCACGTAATGCCAACCAGCTGGGTTTGGCGCGTAAGCCGTGGGTGAAATCATCACTTGCGCCAGGCTCCAAAGCTGTGACTATGTATCTTGAAGAAGCCGGTTTGATGGACGACTTAGAAAAGTTGGGCTTTGGCGTGGTGGGCTATGCCTGCACTTCATGTAATGGCATGTCGGGGGCGTTGGATCCGGTGATTCAAAAAGAAATCATAGCTCGTGATTTGTATGCCACAGCGGTTTTATCAGGCAACCGAAATTTTGACGGACGTATACACCCTTATGCCAAACAAGCTTTTCTTGCGTCACCACCCTTAGTCGTTGCTTATGCGATTGCAGGCACCATACGCTTTGATATTGAAAAAGATATTTTGACGGTAGTTGATGGTAAAGAAATTCGCTTAAAAGATATCTGGCCTACCGATGAAGAGATTGATGCCATTGTTAAATCCAGCGTCAAGCCAGAACAGTTTCGCAAGGTTTACGAACCTATGTTTGCGATTCAATCCGATAGCGGCACCAAAGTTAGCCCTTTGTATGAGTGGCGTGGTCAGTCAACCTATATACGTCGTCCACCGTATTGGGAGGGTGCCTTGGCAGGTGAGCGCAGCTTAACGAGTATGCGTGCACTGGCTGTTTTAGGTGACAACATCACCACCGATCATTTATCTCCATCGAATGCGATTTTGCTCGACAGCGCAGCAGGTGAGTATCTGGCCAAAATGGGATTACCAGAGGAAGATTTCAATTCCTATGCAACGCACCGTGGAGATCATCTAACGACTCAGCGTGCAACCTTCGCTAATCCAACGTTGATGAATGAAATGGCGGTTGTCGATGGAAAAATTAAAAAAGGATCATTAACGCGCATAGAGCCGGAAGGCAAAGTGACGCGCATGTGGGAAGCAATAGAAACCTACATGGAACGTAAACAGCCACTGATTATTATTGCGGGTGCAGACTACGGTCAAGGTTCATCACGCGACTGGGCTGCCAAAGGCGTGCGGCTAGCAGGAGTAGAGGCGATAGTTGCCGAAGGCTTTGAGCGCATACACCGTACTAATTTAATAGGTATGGGTGTTTTACCGCTGGAATTCAAAGCAGGTACCGATAGAAAAAAACTGGGTATCGATGGCACTGAAACCTTTGATGTAGTGGGTGAACGCAAACCACGCATTGAGCTCACACTCATCATTCACAGAAAAAATGGCGAGCGTATAGAAGTGCCGGTGAACTGCCGGCTCGATACCGCAGAAGAAGCATCCATTTACGAAGCAGGTGGTGTGTTGCAACGATTTGCGCAAGATTTTTTAGCATCGACTAAGGCAGCGTGACCATGGCACATGCTCCTCAAATTAAAGTCGCTGCTACCTATATGCGCGGCGGTACCAGCAAAGGTATTTTTTTCCGTCTGCAAGATTTGCCAGAGAGCGCTCAAAAACCAGGGGCAGCTCGTGACAAGTTTTTATTGCGCGTTATCGGTAGCCCCGATCCTTACGGTAAGCAGATTGATGGCATGGGTGGCGCGACATCAAGCACCAGTAAATCAGTCATTCTCGCTAAAAGTACGCAAGCAAATCACGATGTTGATTATTTGTTTGGTCAAGTGTCGATCGATAAAGCCTTCGTTGATTGGAGCGGTAATTGCGGCAATCTGTCAGCTGCAGTAGGCCCCTTTGCAATCAGTAATGGTTTAGTTGATGCGAGTCGTTTACCTAACGATGGTATGGCCACAATTCGTATCTGGCAGGCTAACATCGGTAAAACTATCATCGCCCATGTACCTATGGTTAATGGGGTAGTACAAGAGACCGGTGACTTTGAACTGGACGGTGTGACCTTTCCGGCGGCAGAAGTGCAACTGGAATTTATGGATCCGGCAGCCGATGAAGATGGCGCTGGCGGAGCGATGTTTCCTACCGGGCGCGTTGTAGATCAGCTCGAGGTACCCGGCGTTGGCACTTTGAACGCAACGATGATCAATGCAGGTATACCGACTATCTTTATCAACGCTCAGGAAATTGGTTATACCGGCACAGAATTACAAGAGGCTATCAATAGTGACCCTAAAGCGTTGGCGATGTTTGAGGCGATACGCGCGCATGGCTCGCTGCGTATGGGCTTGATAAACGAAATTGAGGAAGCCGCTACGCGTCAGCACACCCCCAAGGTGGCCTTTGTTGCCAAGCCAACCGATTACACGTCATCGAGCGGTAAGCATGTGAAGGCTGATGAGGTTGATCTGTTAGTACGCGCTCTGTCGATGGGCAAGCTGCATCATGCGATGATGGGTACAGCTGCAGTTGCAATAGGCACAGCAGCTGCTATTCCAGGCACACTAGTGAATACCGCAGCTGGTGGTGGAGCGTTAAGCGCTGTTCGTTTTGGACATCCATCAGGAACACTGCGTGTGGGAGCTGAAGCAGTCAATACAAACGGCGAATGGAGTGTTACCAAAGCCATCATGAGTCGCAGTGCTCGTGTGCTCATGGAGGGATGGGTCAGAGTGCCAGGCGATAGCTTTTGATATAGGTATACAAAAAAAAAGCAGGGGAACGGTATGAACTACAACGAGTTGTATAAGCAATCCATCAATGATCCCGAAACATTTTGGGGTGAACAAGCGAAACGCATTGAATGGCATACACCGTTTTCTCGCGTGCTGGATTATTCCAAGCCACCGTTTGCACACTGGTTCGTGGGTGGGCAAACCAATCTTTGCCACAATGCGATAGACCGCTGGGTTGATACACAAGGTGATCAAGCCGCATTGATCGCCATTACAACTGAGACTCCGGACGCATCCCCCGCAGAAAAAACCTGGACTTATCGCGAGCTCCAACGCGAAGTCGAACGCACAGCTGCCATCATGCAATCGCTGGGAGTAGGTAAGGGTGACATGGTATTGATTTACATGCCCATGATTGCCGAAGCGGTATTTGCCATGCTCGCTTGTGCACGTATGGGAGCTATCCATTCTGTTGTGTTTGGTGGGTTTGCAGCACACAGTTTGGCGACCCGTATTGATGACGCCAAGCCATGCTTGATCGTGTCAGCTGATGCAGGTTCGCGCGTTGGCAAAGTTGTTCCGTACAAGCCTTTATTAGATGAAGCGATACGTCTGGCATCACACAAGCCAGCGCATGTGTTGTTGGTGGATCGCCATCTCTCACCTATGGAACTGGTTGCTGGTCGTGATATTGATTACGCAGAACAGCGTAGTCAATTCATCGATGCAAAGATACCGGTGACTTGGCTTAATTCCGAACACATCTCCTATATTTTGTACACCTCAGGAACGACAGGTAAACCTAAAGGGGTACAACGTGATGTGGGTGGGTATTCTGTTGCGCTGGCTACGTCGATGGATCATATTTTTTGTGGCAAGCCAGGTGAGACGTATTTCTGTACCTCTGATATCGGTTGGGTGGTAGGTCATTCATATATTGTTTATGGACCACTAATCGCTGGTATGGCCACCATACTGTACGAAGGTGTACCGGTTCGACCCGACGCCAGTATCTGGTGGCAGCTCGTTGAAAAGCACAAAGTGGCCCGCATGTTTTCAGCACCTACTGCGGTGCGTGTACTAAAAAAACATCCGTCTGAACTCATGCGCAAGCATGATCTCTCGTCACTCAAAGCCTTGTACCTGGCGGGTGAGCCTTTGGATGAGCCGACGTCGGATTGGATCGCAGGTGAATTAGGTGTACCTATTATTGATAATTACTGGCAAACCGAAACCGGCTGGCCTGTGCTCTCGATTGCCAAAGGTGTAGAAGACAAGCCCACACGCTTGGGCAGCCCGGGCGTGCCCATGCCAGGCTATAGAATGAAATTGTTGAACGAATCTAGCGGTGAGCTTTGCGGTAACAATGAAAAAGGCGTGCTGGTTATTGAAGGCCCGTTACCGCCGGGTTGCATGCAGACTGTCTATGGTGACGATCAACGTTTCGTAAACACCTATTGGTCTAATTTTAGTAACGAGCAGGTGTACTCCACGTTTGATTGGGGCATACGTGATGATGATGGTTACTACTTCATCTTAGGCAGAACGGATGATGTGATTAACGTTGCCGGTCATCGTTTGGGTACGCGTGAGATCGAAGAGAGTATCTCTAGCCATCCGAATGTATCGGAGGTGGCAGTCGTGGGTGTAGAAGACTCGTTAAAAGGGCAGGTTGCTGTTGCCTTCGTGGTACCCAAACATGCTGATACGGCCACTGATCCCAAGGCACGCATGGCACTGGAAGCTGAAGTCTGGGGCTTGGTAGATAAACAGTTAGGGGCAGTAGCGCGACCTGCACGTGTGCACTGCGTAAATTTGCTACCCAAAACACGCTCAGGTAAGTTGTTGCGGCGTTTGATACAGGCGATTTGCGAAGGACGTGATCCAGGCGATATCACCACCATAGAAGATCCGTCATCGCTCGATCAAATACGCTTTGCACTTAAGGGCTGATTAGTCATCTCAATCGCAGGCTAAATCACCTTTCTGCAGACTAATTGACACGTTAGCAAAATTCCGCAAAAATACGACACTAATGTCGTATTTTTGTGGAAAAATCATGCCTAAAATGACTCTGGAAGAGCGGATAGAGATGAGCTTGCGGCGCTCTGCGGCTAAGGTTTTTTTGCGTAAAGATTTCGACAAATTTGGCGGCTATGATCAAGTTGGAAGGGCACTGAGAAGTGCAATCAAAAAGGGTTTACTTGTTAAGGCTGGCTATGGGCTGTATGTCAAAGCCAAGCAAAGCACTCTGACTGGCAAGCCTGTTCCCGTTGTGCCGCTGATTGAAATTGGTTTGGAGGCGCTAACCAAGCTGGGTGTCAATCCTGAGCTGGGAGCTTCCGCGAAAGACTATAGGGATGGCAAGACCACTCAAATGCCCATGTCCACGGTAGTAAATGTGGGTAGTTCCCGGGTTACGCGACGCATAGGTTTTGGTAACAAATCAATTCGGTACGAAGTGTGAAAAAATTACCCGCGGATCTCATCGAAAGGATTTCAGATTTTGAAGCTGAATCGATGTTTTCCTTACCTGGGTTTGCGCTTGAAAAGGACTATTTTGTTTTAGATGCAATTACCCTGATTCAAGCGCTGCCACCATCGCCAGATTTTCGATTTGTTTTTTGTGGGGGGACGTGTTTGTCAAAAGCCTACGGGATTTTGCACCGAATGTCTGAGGACGTTGACTTCAAGCTAGTCCCTACTGCAGCAACAGCCCAGTTACCCAAGGCTGCTTTAAGGCGCAAGCTCAGTATATTTGTCAAAATGGTGATCAGTGCCTTGGAAGCTGGCGGCTTTGGAAAAAATTCTATTACGCGTCGTTCGCAGGATAGTAATAGTTACTCAGGTATCGATGTGGAGTATGAATCGGCTTTTTCCAAACCCTCATCATTACGTCCCCACCTTCTGCTTGAATTCAATCACTCAAACCTGAGAGCTCCTTCAGAATCGCGCAGCGTAGGCTTGCTACTTGATAAGCTAATTTTGGGTTCATATGTATCACCGATTGAAATTGAATGCGTTTCTATGCAAGAGGCCATAGCAGAGAAGCTGGTGTCATTTCCTCGCCGCTTGGCATTCCAACTCCAAAAAGAAACTAACGATAAAGCCTTGAATACTTCTTTGGACTGGGATAAAGCGCTGGTACGTCATCTTTACGACGTGCATCAAATTATTCAGAGTGATCCGGCGGCACTGTCAGATTCTGAATTTTTCGCCCGAATGTTGTCAGATGTCATTGTTAATGACGCGGTTGAATTTCGAAGTCAGCATCCTCAGTTTTTTTCGGCACCGTTGGCTCAATTAACCGATGCGCTTAGTTGGGCAGGTGATAGTAAACATTTAAAGAATCAATACGAGTTTTTTGTAGCAGATATGGTTTATGACTCTCCGGCAAACACACCAAGTTTTGAAGAAGCATTGCATGTTTTTTCAAAAGCACTACTAGCCACGTTGGCTTTAATCAAACCAGAGGATATAGCTAAAGCTGTAGCAACCGCTAGGCCAGTAAATTAGCTCAGAGTAGCAACCACTGGTGTGTGGTCTGAAGGTTGTTCCCATTTTCTGGGCAGCTTGTCTATCTCACAGGCCGTGCAGCGTGCAGCGAGTGGCGCAGATAGCAGAACATGGTCTATGCGCACACCTCGGTTACGCCTGAAAGCCATCTGACGATAATCCCACCAGCTATAACTTTTCTCAGCTTGCGGAAACATTCGGAATGAATCTACCAGAGGCAATGCGCATAGGCGTTTAAACGCGGCACGCTCTTCGTCTGAACACAAGACCTGATCTTTCCAGGCGATGGGATCATGTACATCCTCATCCGCTGGCGCAATGTTGTAGTCACCAAGAATGGCCAGATTGGGATATTTTTGTAATTCAGTTTCCAGCCAGCGTGACAACGCGTCCAGCCAGCTAAGTTTATAGGCGTACTTATCTGTGCCGACGGCTTGACCATTGGGCACATAGGCGCAAATAACGCGTATGCCATCAATCGTGGCACTAATGATGCGTTGTTGTTCATCATCAAACAAGGGATTATTTTTCACTACATCGGTCATGGGCAGACGCGACAGTATGGCCACACCGTTATACGTTTTTTGACCGCTGAAAGCGACGTGGTAGCCCAGTGCTTCTATTTCAGCCTGTGGAAATTTATCGTCCGTCATCTTGGTTTCTTGCAAGCAGAGTACATCGACGGGATTATTTTCCAGCCATTGCACAACCTGCGGCAAACGAACTTTAAGTGAGTTGACGTTCCAGGTGGCGAGTTTCATAAAAAGCGAAGTTGGAGATCAAAACGACTCTGCGGATCGGTGACGAGCAACGATCCGCAGATAAGGGGTTGGTAAGGGATTAGCCTTCAGCGCGGTCTATCAGAAAGGTAGTCAGCATCGGAATGGGTCTGCCAGTCGATCCTTTGGCGCCGCCACTCTTCCAGGCAGTACCTGCAATGTCCAAATGAGCCCAGGTGTATTTGCGGGTGTAGCGCTCAAGGAAACACGCGGCAGTGATGCTGCCGGCGGGTGGTCCACCAATGTTGGCCATGTCTGCGAAATTAGATTTCAACTGTTCGTTGTAGGCTTCTTCGATAGGCATACGCCATGCAGTGTCATGGGAGTATTTGCCGGCTGCAAGTAATTCATCCGCTAAAGCATCATGTGCTTTATCGTGACGAGTAAAGAGCCCCGTATTGTGATGACCCAGCGCTGTGATGCACGCACCGGTGAGTGTAGCGATATCAATCACGCACGCTGGTTTGAAACGCTCGGCATAGGTGAGGGCATCACACAATATTAAGCGCCCTTCAGCATCGGTATTAAGAATTTCTATGGTCTGACCTGACATAGAGGTGACTATGTCGCCGGGGCGAGTGGCGCTACCCGAAGGCATGTTTTCGCAGGCTGGGATGATGCCTATGACGTTCAGAGGTAATTCCATTTCACCCACGGCTTGCATGGTTCCGAGTACAGACGCAGCTCCGCACATATCGTATTTCATCTCATCCATGCCGCCACCGGGCTTGAGTGAAATACCGCCAGTATCGAAAGTAATACCCTTACCAACTAAAACCACAGGCGCATCTTTAGCCTTGCCGCCCTGGTGTTTAAGAATAATAAACTTGGGTGGTTGATCACTACCGTTGGTAACCGACAGAAAGCTACCCATCTTGAGTGCTTCAAGTTGCTTGCGATCGAGTACCTCTACACCTAACCCCACCTCACGAGCGATCTGCTTGGCTGTTGTAGCCAAATACGTCGGAGTACAAATATTCGGTGGCAGATTGCCTAGTGTCTTGGCTAAATCCAAGCCATTGGCGACAGCAACTGCCTGCTTTAAGGTGTGACGTGTGGCCGAATTAGCTTCAGCTACCAGCAGAGTGATTTTGCGAACACCTGTAGGCGTGTCGTCCTTCTTGCTTTTCAAGCTATCAGCACGGAATACGCTTTCTCGCAGGATGGGTATCAATGTTCGTATTGCCCAGTGCGCGTCGCGCCCTTTGACGCAGTCGAGCGGTAGCGCGAGCATGGCATCGCTAGCGCCTAAATGAGAGAACACTCGCGATACTGACTGAATTGCAGAAATGAAATTACGGTCAGATACGGCATCCTCCGCACCCAGACCCACCAACAATACGCGCTTGGCTGCTTCGCCGGCGCGATGAACTAGCAGGGTTGTTCCCGCTTTACCGGTGATATCCCCAGTTTTGACAGCCGTAGTCAATACGCCCTTGAGGTCGAGTGCCTTGGCCGAGGCGCTGAGTTTGCCACCTTCATATATTCCGACCGCTATGCACGATGATTTGTGCTCTGCGATTGCGTTTTTTGTATTAAAAGCTTTTATGCTAAAGTCCATGAGCGCTCCTTTTTATCTAGGTAATTATAGACCCCGAATGATTTTTCAGCGCGCAATACGCCGCGAACTGCTTAATACGGTCGGCGCGGTCTTCACAACACTGTTCACCATCGTCATTACCGTGATGCTTATACGGATACTGGGCGATGCAGCGGGCGGCAGAGTCGCCACTGGCGATGTGGTCGCATTGCTGGGTTTTGCAGCGTTGATTTACCTTCCTGTGATTCTTTCGCTAACGGCCTTTATTTCCGTCTTGTTGGTGGTGGCACGTAGCTATCAAGATTCAGAAATGATAGTGTGGTTTGCGTCGGGTTTATCGCTCATGCGTTGGATACGACCCATCATGTCCATAGGTATGCCCATAGTTTTATTAACGGCATCACTGTCGCTATGGCTAACTCCTTGGGCTAGTCGGCTCTCTGCTGAATATAAAGAGACATTCCGCAATCGCGAAGATATTTCGCGTATATCACCAGGAAAATTTCAAGAATCCGCATCAGGCGATAGAATATTTTTTGTCGAGGGACTTTCGTCCGATACTAGCAAAGTTGAAAATGTCTTTGTAAGTCAGTCCCAAGGTAAAAACAGCAGCGTGGTAGTGGCGCAAGAAGGCTCAGTCATTTTGGACCAACGAGGCGACAAACTACTTGAGCTGCGTAATGGTCATCGATACGATGGAACGCCCGGGTCACCCGATTTTCAGACGATGGATTTTGGTCGCTATGTAATCGTGGTTTCAAGCTCGCAACGCGAATTAACCGACAATAAATCAGCACGCGTTTTATCAACGCGATCGTTAATTGAATCCCCTAATCCTTCTAATATGGCAGAACTACTCTGGCGAGTTTCGTTGCCTGTAATGTGCTTATTGCAGATGTTGTTAGCAATACCCCTAGGTTTTGTTAATCCGCGTCGTGGACGCACACTCAACCTCATGATTGCCTTAGTTCTGGCTGTCTCGTACTTGAATTCAGTGGGCATAGTGCAAGCGGCGGTAGGTCAGGGCAGGCTCTCCTTTACTTCAGCCTGGTGGCCGCTCCATTTATCCGCTTTGCTGGTGATTTCAGTGCTATTTTTCTGGCGTAACAACACGAATAGTCGTTGGCATCCTATGGCTTTACTCATCCTTGGGCGACAGTTATTTGCACTTAAAAGGACAACGACCTGATGAGAGTATTACGCCGCTACTTTACGATTGAAATTTGTCGAGCCGTATTTTTTGTGCTCGTCGCTTTTTTAGCGTTATTTGCCTTTTTTGACATGATGGGCGAGATTCGGTCGGTAGGTCGTGGTGCCTGGCGTATCGAGCATGCATTTATTTACGTCACCTTGGGGCTGCCTGCTTACGCCTATGAGTTGATGCCGATTGTGGCGCTCATAGGTACGATTTATGTCATGGCACAGCTGGCGGCGCGTTCGGAATTTACTGTCATGCGTGCCTCTTCCTTATCTATGGGAAGAGCGATACGTTTAATGTTGCCGGTGTCCATCATGCTAGTGGTGTTGACGTTTGTGATTGGCGAATTCGTCGCACCGCGATGTTCTGATTTTGCAGAAAATTTTAAGCGGCGCATTATGGGCGCAGCTATTTCATCAGAGTTTCGTTCTGGCCTATGGGCCAAGGATGTCATTCGGGGGTCCGATGGAAAGTCCGTGTCAGGCTCGCGATTTTTAAATGCAAAAAAAGTAGAAACAGATGGTGTATTGCGATCTTTAAAGATCTATGAATTTGATCGTGAGATGCAGATGATGGCAATTATTTCTTCCGATGAAGCTCGTTTTGTTGGGGATGGTCGTTGGCAATTAAGTAATGTAGAAGAATTACGTTTTGCGCCCGATCGCTCACCCGTAGGATCACGTCAGCCAGCCATGGTTCTTGGCCGAAAATTTGAGACCACTACGTTACAGTCCGAAATTACCCCCGAAATCATGGCAGTTCTGGTGGCCGAACCTAACAAAATGTCGGCAGTCGATTTGGCTCAGTTTAGTCGGCATTTAGAAGATAACAAACAGCGTAGCGAGCGTTATGAAATCGCTTTGTGGACCAAACTACTCTATCCATTGGCTGTTTTTGTGATGATGGCGTTGGCCCTGCCATTCGCCTACCTGCAAAGTCGCAGCGGCGGAGTCTCGCTCAAAATTTTTATTGGCATCATGATAGGTGTGTCGTTTCATTTGCTGAATAATTTATTTTCCCATGTGGGGTTGCTGAATACCTGGCCGCCGTTGGCTACGGCAGTCACCCCCAGCGCTTGTTTTCTTTTAGCGGCAATATCGGCTCTTTGGTGGGTGGAGCGACACTAATGAATACAAAACAAGCACTCGTATTATTTGCGCACGGCGCCCGCGACCCCCGTTGGGCAATACCATTTGAGCGCTTAGCAGAACGTGCCCGTGCTAAGCGAGCTGATGTAAACGTGTCATTGGCGTTTTTGGAACTTATGGAGCCACGCTTACCGGCAGTAGTGACACAACTGGTGCAGGAGGGTCACAAAAAAATTAGCGTTGTGCCCGTATTTCTTGGTCAGGGTGGTCATGTACTGCGCGATTTGCCGCCTTTGCTAGATGAGCTGCGAGCGACATTTCCAGATATTGAAATCCATCTCTCACATGCGGTCGGAGAAGACGAGTCTGTGCAGGAAAGTATTGCCGATTACTGCTTGCGCACGATTGCAGAATAATCTCTTTTCAGTGGTGTATGGCTTGCTCAGCTGTCCTTAATCCGTGCTCGCAGTGCCTCACCTATCATCACCAGTACAGGTCCTGAACAATCGGGTAATCCCTGCGCCATGTGTATAAGCGTCATACGCATTACTTTTTGATTCGTGCGACTCACATTTTCTATGGCAATGACAGGCGTGTCTGGCGATTTGCCGACGGCAAGTAAACGTTTGGCAGTGGAGATGGCTTCATGTCCACCCATGTATTGAATCAGAGTGTCACAACTCGGCAAGGCAGCTTCATCTGTTTCTCCCTTTGCAGTAGTGGATGTGAAAAACGCGACATTACGCGCTACGCCACGTTTAGTTAAGGGCTGGCATATGGCTGCAGCTGCTGCAAATGCAGTCGTAATGCCCGGCACAATCTCATAGCGGATATCGGCAGATTCCAAAGCGCGGAGTTCTTCATCGGCCCGGCCGAACAACATAGGATCGCCACCTTTTAAACGAACCACACGTTCAAAACGTCTGGCACAAGCGATGAGTTGTTGATTGATGACGGTTTGAGCGGTAGAACGTTGACCACTGCGTTTGCCTACCGATACCAGGTGCGCTTGTGAGCACAGCCCGAGTATTTCAGAAGTCACTAGCGCGTCATGCAGCACGACCTCTGCTTGACCTAGGAGGGCTGCACCGCGAACGGTGATTAAGTCGATTGCACCTGGCCCTGCGCCTATTAGCCAGACCTTGCCAGCGTGCGGTAGAACGGGCCTGGCAAGCAAATCCTGCATGGCGTGGAATTAGTCTAGCCGTATCATGCCAGCGGCCACGGTCTGATGCGAGATTTCATCGATCAGTATGAAGCTGCCGGTGGCGCGTATGTCGTCATACGAGTCAGCGGCTAGAGGTTGCTGAACCGTCAGTCGTATCCGGCCTATACCATTGAGCTTGAGTTCTGTGCCCGCGTCAGCTTGCTGAGTGTTGATGTTTAACAGTGAGTCTATGGCAGTCACTTTGGCAGCGACCTGACGAGTGGTGTGTTTAAGCCAGTATTTTCTGCCAAGGTCCAAAGGTTCTTCCGATAGCCAGCATACATCGGCGCTGAAATTTTTAAGTAAGCTCGCAGGAGCATCGGCGGATACCAGCATATCGCCGCGTGAAATATCTAAATACTCATCGAGCAGCAAGGTAATAGATTTTCCTGCGGAAGCCGTCGGTAGCGAACCATCCAGAGTCAAAATGTCTTTAACCGTTGCACGTTGGCCCGAGGGCTGTACTACCAGCACATCGCCTTTGTGTACCGTGCCAGACTCTATCCGGCCCATGTAGCCGCGAAAGTCATTCGCTTCATGACCATTGTGACGTGCCACCAGCTGCACCGGAAAACGAAATGCCGCTTGGTGCTCATCGTCATAAACGGATAATGATTCAAGTAGCTCTATTAGTGTGGGTCCTGAATACCAAGCCATTTTTTCACTGCGTGTAACAACGTTATCACCCGCAAGCGCAGACAAAGGTATGGGGTGTATGTCTTTTAAACCCAATTGCTCGGCAAATTGCTGATACGACGACACAATGTGGTTATAGACAGTTTGATCGTAATTGATCAGATCCATCTTGTTGACTGCCACAATGACATGCTGTATCTGAAGTAATTTCGCGATAGTCGAATGGCGTTTTGTTTGTATCAGCAATTTGGCTTGACCCTCAGCAGATATATCGACTTTAGATACATCAATCAAGATGATGACTGCATCGGCTGTTGACGCACCTGTCACCATATTACGAGTGTACTGCTCATGACCTGGTGCATCAGCGATAATGAATTTTCGCTTTGGTGTGGCAAAGTAGCGATAGGCCACATCGATAGTGATACCTTGTTCGCGTTCAGCTTCAAGACCATCGGTCAGTAATGACAGATCAACCATGTCACCCACAGTACGCTTGTGACGTGCACGGGAAATAGCATCGAGCTGATCGGCAAAAATACCTTTGCTGTCAAACAGCAGTCTGCCTATCAATGTACTTTTTCCATCATCCACTGACCCGGCCGTAATAAAGCGCAGCATGCCTCTATCGTGCGATTGCGAGTTGCTATGCAGGCTGGTTGTATCCACGACAGCATTCATTAGAAATATCCTTCTTTTTTGCGCTTTTCCATGGACGCCTCAGAGGTCTGATCATCCATGCGGGTTGCGCCACGCTCGGTAATTTGAGTGATGGCTGTTTCCGCAATAATTTGGTTAACAGTTGACGCCGTAGAAGCCACAGGGCATGTACATGAAATATCGCCAACAGTGCGGAAACGCACACTGCGTTTTTCGACTGTTTCACCCTCATGTGCTGGCGTTAGTGGAGTCAGCGGTACCAACAAACCATTGCGCGGAATAACCTCGCGTTCGTGGGCGAAATAAATCGTGGGTAGTTCGAGTTTTTCTCTGGCGATGTATTGCCACACATCGAGCTCAGTCCAGTTAGAGATGGGGAATACACGCATGTTTTCACCGGGGTGCACGCGCGTATTATACAAATCCCATAATTCAGGGCGCTGTGCTTTTGGGTTCCACTGACCAAAGTCGTCGCGAAAAGAAAAAATACGTTCTTTAGCACGCGCTTTTTCTTCATCGCGACGTGCGCCGCCGATACAGGCATCAAATTTATGCTGCGCAATCGTTTCAAGCAGCGTAACTGCTTGCGCTGCGTTACGTGAATCAGTTTGCGGATTACGCAAGCGCACCGTTCCACGCTTAATGGAATCTTCAACTGAGCCTACGATTAATCGCTCGTCGAGTTCAGCCACACGATGATCACGAAAACGAATGACTTCTTCAAAATTGTGGCCAGTATCAATATGAACTAAAGGAAAAGGAAATTTCCCGGGGCGAAATGCTTTTTCAGCGAGTCGTAACAGCACAACCGAATCTTTACCACCCGAAAAGAGCAACGCTGGATTAGTACATTCGGCGGCGACTTCACGCATGATGTGTATAGATTCGGACTCTAGCCAATCTAAATGCCGATTGCTGGCAGCATCAATAAATAATTTTTCGACCGGAGTATTCATGATGTAGGTATCTCGGTAGCAGCAGGTTTAATTCGTATGAGTTTGCCATCAACAATATGCAATCCGCATTCTTTAGTGTCTGGCGATTCCCACCACCAGCGACCAGCACGTATATCTTCGCCGGGCTGTATGGCGCGCGTGCAGGGCTCGCAGCCTATGGACGGGTAACCCTGATCATGCAGGGGATTGTAAGGCACCTGGTTACTATGGATGTAGTGCCAAATCTGCTCTTCTGTCCAGTCCGCTAGCGGATTAAATTTTTGCATGGCGTGTGTTGCATCATCTTCTTGCACAGCCAAGTCGCTGCGCGTACTCGATTGCGCGCGGCGCTGTCCAGTGATCCAGGCTTTGTTACCGGCGAGTGCACGATTGAGTGGCTCCACTTTGCGGATACGGCAGCATTCTTTGCGCATTTCTACGCTGTCATAAAATGCATTGAGACCATTTTCGCTGATATAGGCCTCGATAGCTGCTGGATCAGGTTTGTATTGCGCCAGATCGACACCGTAGTGTGACCGTATAGCGGTAAGCACACCCAATGTTTCGGCATGTAGACGACCAGTTTCTAGCGTGAAAATAGCGATAGCCAGCTTGTTTTTTAAAATGAGATCGGTAAGCACCATATCTTCTGCAGCCAAACTGGATGCAAATACAGCAGGAGCATAGTCCTTAGCGATACGCGTCAGCGTGGCGTGAGTTTCTGCCAGTACTCTATCGTAGTTTGCCGCACTCATAGCGTTTCCTCAGCGGCAGGGCGCGACACTCGGCGAAAGAGAGGGGTTTTTTGATCCCAGGAGGTTTGGTATGTGTCTGAAAAATCAGTTAAGCCTTTAAGCGCATCGTCTATCGATCTGTCGGCACGCGTGGCAAAGGCATTAAAGCCCACACGCTGCATGTAAAACAGTTGATCTCGTAACACATCGCCTATGGCTCGCAGCTCCCCTTCAAAGCCGTATTTGGCCCGTAGCTGATAAGCGATAGAGTAACCACGACCATCTGAAAAACTGGGGAAATCAATCGCAATCAGTGGCAAGGTAGTGACTGCAGCGCCCAAGTCTTCGGCACGTTCATCGCTGGCAAACCATACGCCAACATCACTGCGCGCAGCTAATTGCGTTTGTTGAGTCAACCAGACTTTGAGAGGAACGATCTGTTTACCTGCAGGCACAACAACCGATTCGGGTGCTATGCCTTCGGTTAATTTTAGTACCGTCCAATCGTCGGAGACTATGGCTTTGTCTTTGATAATGTTAGGCATATGCATCCTCGCCAGCGACAAAGGCGGCATGTTTAATCGGTGTGGCGTACACATGATCCTTAAACGGATTGATACCTATACGGTTGACGGTATCAATAAAACGCTCTTCTTCTATACGGTCGCGTACATACACTTCCAACAAGCGGCTGATGACTTCTGGCATTTGTCCGGCAGAAAATGATGGGCCTATGATTTTGCCTATCGCGCTTTGATTGCCTTGTGCGCCACCTATCGATACTTGGTACCACTCTGAACCATCTTTGTCGACACCCAGTATGCCTATCGATCCTACGTGATGGTGACCGCAAGCATTGATGCAGCCAGAAATATTGAGTTCAATTTCACCGATATCGTGCTGAAAATCCAGACTATCAAAACGTTCAGCAATCGCTTGCGCAATCGGAATCGATTTGGCGTTGGCCAGTGAACAGAAATCACCCCCCGGGCAGCAAATGATATCGGTGAGCAGACCAATATTGGGTGTGGCTAAACCATGCGCCTTGAGTTCTTCCCACAACGGCAGCAACTCCGATTGCTTAACATCGGCAAGAACGAGATTTTGTTCATGGGTAACACGCAATTCACCAAAGCTGTAGCGATCAGCTAAATCAGCTATGAAATCGATTTGATCAGCCGTCGCATCGCCGGGCGGTACACCTGTTTTTTTCAATGACACTGAGACAATGGCATAGCCACTCACTTTGTGCGGGCGAACATTACGCAGTACCCAGTTAGAGAAAGGTTTATTTTGTGTGCGTAGTGATTGCAAAGCAGTTTCATCACTAGGAAGATTTTCGTAGGCAGGCGGCGCAAAATAGCTGCTCATGCGGTTGAGTTCTTCGTGAGTGATGGTGCTGGGACTATCTTTGGTAGCTAACCATTCAGCTTCAACCTGACGCGTGAATTCTTCTACACCTAAAGCTTTGAGCAGTATTTTTATGCGGGCTTTGTATTTGTTATCGCGACGTCCGTACTGGTTATACACACGCATGATGGCTTCGGTGTAGGTCAGCAGGTGTTCCCAAGGCAGGAATTCACGAACCACACTGCCTATGATGGGAGTCCGACCTAGCCCACCACCCACCAACACTTGAAAACCTAATTCGCCTGCAGAATTTTTGATGAGATTAAGACCGATATCGTGTACCTGAACAGCAGCGCGATCTTCAGCCGCCGCGTTGACAGCGATTTTGAATTTGCGTGGCAGATATGCAAATTCAGGATGGAAGGTACTCCACTGACGCAAAATTTCTATATATGGCCGTGGGTCGGCTAACTCATCGGCAGCCACGCCGGAAAACTGATCGGCGGTGATGTTACGTATGCAATTACCCGACGTTTGAATTGCGTGCATTTCAACCGAAGCTAATTCAGCCAGTATTTCAGGCGTTTGCTCAAGTTCAATCCAGTTGTATTGAATATTCTGACGCGTGGTGAAATGGCCATAGCCGCGATCGTAAGCGCGTGCTATGTGCCCCAGTTTACGCATTTGTGCTGATGACAATAAGCCATAAGGAATAGCTACCCGCAGCATGTAAGCATGCCGCTGCATGTAGAGACCATTTTGTAATCTGAGTGGTCGGAATTCATCTTCGCTGAGTTCATCAGACAGGCGGCGTTCAACCTGGCTTTTAAATTGTGCGACGCGTTCCTTAACGATTTGATGGTCGTACTGGTCGTAGCGATACATAGAAAGTCCTTGGATAATCCGATTTACAGAACCAGCTTAGCCGCCACACCCGTTAAGGTAGTGGCAAGTAAGCCGCGTAAGAATTGTTCAGGCACAGAGCGTGCAACGAGTGAACCTATCGTGATGCCGGGCACTGAGCCCAGCAGCAACATCACTAGTAGCTCCCAATTAATAGAGCCCAACCACCAGTGTCCTAGTGCCGCAATAGCGGTTAGTGGCACGGCATACGCGATATCTGTTCCTGCCACTTCCGCCGGTTTTAAATTGGGATACAGCAGTACCAAAATAGTTGCTCCGATAGCGCCTGCACCTATAGAAGAAATCGTCACCAGAGCCCCAATAATGCTACCGGCGATGATGGTAGCAATGGCTTGTTTACGTCCATGCAGTTGGCGTTCGGGGTGAGAGTTCATCCACGCCAGCATGCGACCGCGACCAATAATGGCCACCACGGTCAGCAATACTGAGAACGCAATCGCGTAGCGAATGATTTGTCCTATGTGTTTATCGAGTGCGCCAAAGTATTTCAGCACCAACGTGGCGATTACAGCGGCTGGCAGCGCGCCTATACACAGGCGAACGACGATTTCCCAATGAATGTTGTTACGTATTCTGTGGGCCAGTGTGCCGGCAGTTTTGGTAATGGAGGCGA
This sequence comes from Oxalobacteraceae bacterium, assembly GCA_021298555.1. Classification (GTDB taxonomy): domain Bacteria; phylum Pseudomonadota; class Gammaproteobacteria; order Burkholderiales; family Burkholderiaceae_D; genus Pernthalerella. The sequence goes on along the minus strand of JAJTGE010000001.1, from coordinate 109,605 downwards.
ACGCGAGATCAGTACCTACCGCCACGGTTGGATTAACTCCAAACAACAAGGTCAGTAAAGGCGTCATGAGCGAACCGCCACCCACGCCCGTCAATCCGACTAGCAGACCCACGGCAAAACCGGAAATCACATAAGTAAGCGTCATAAGGCCTCACACAAAGAAGCCGAAATGCTAATAAACTTCGTCTATATTCCAAACGACAGAGAATTTATTTGCTTATATGATTTGCAGATATATAGAAGTCCTGCCTAAGAGTATTTTCTAATTGGCATTATTTAACCAAAAAAATCATTAAAAATACATGAAAATCAATGACTTAAGTTCTGAATGATTTTCTGGATGCGACGGGAGCTGCAATGAATCTCCACCAATTTCGTTTTGTGCGCGAGGCGGTCAGACAAAATTTCAACCTGACAGATGCTGCCAAAGCCCTTTTTACGTCTCAGCCGGGTGTTTCCAAAGCCATCATTGAGCTGGAAGAGGAACTGGGCATCGATATTTTCAGCCGGCATGGTAAACGTATACGTGGCCTGACTGAGCCGGGCAGGCAGGTGCTCAAGTCGGTGGAATTGATACTGCAAGAAGTTGAGGGTCTCAAAAGCATAGGCAAGGAATTCGCTGCTCAGGATTCGGGCAGCTTTACGATTGCCACCACGCACACGCAAGCACGCTACTCTTTGCCGTCGGTAGTACAGCAGTTTTCACAAAAATTTCCCAAGGTTAGGCTGTCTTTATTGCAGGGTAATCCCAAGCAAGTCGGAGACATGGTGCTGAACAATCAGGCCGACATGGCGATTGCCACTGAAGCGATTGCTGAAGTTGATGGTCTGGTGTCACTGCCTTGTTTTCAGTGGGAGCACATGATTGTTGTACCCACCGAGCACCCGCTGCTCAAACTCAAGTCCATCACATTAGAAGATATCGCAGCTTACCCACTCATTACCTACGATGCGGCATTCGCTGGCAGAAACAAAATAGATCAGGCGTTTGCGCGCCGTGGACTCAAACCCGACGTGGTACTTGAAGCGATAGATGCCGATGTGATCAAAACTTATGTGGAATTGGGTATGGGAGTAGGCATTATTGCTGGTTTGGCCTACAACTCTTTGCGTGATGTGGCTCTCAAAGCGATTCCTGCGGGCCATTTGTTTGGTATGAATCTTTCGCGCGTTGCATTAAAAGAAGGAGCGTATTTGCGCAGCTATGTATTTATTTTTATAGAGTTACTTGCCCCTACCTTGACGCGCAAAATGGTCGAACATGCATTGGCAGGTGGTCATGAGAGCTACGAACTGTAACCCGCTGATGTAAGACTACGACTGACAAATTTAATCTGGCTGCACTGACAAAAATTACCGACCAGCACTGCTATCCTTAAGCAGAAACTGATCTCAGAATATGGCACGCAAGCTCGTAGTTGTGTCGTAATAGATCGAAGGAAGTCGTGTGAAAAGTCATGAAATTCTGTCTGAGATTCGAGATGCGAATCTGAGTTATCTAATCTTGGCGCGAGAGATGATACGCGCCGATCGTGACAGCGCAATATTTCGTTTGGGCTTGCCAGGTAAATTAGTCGACGTGCTCGATAAATTATCGAGCGCACAAGTCATCAGGCTAGCGTCAGGCAATATGATGCTGGCGCGGCTGCGTTTTGATGATGCAAGCATTATTGAACTGTTGACACGACAAGGTCGGGAAATCTCTCTGACCAATACACATGCAGCGATATTGATGGCTGCTCAGCCCTTTGAGGGCAAGGAGTGTTAGTCAAACTGGTCGCAGTTTATTATGACTACTAAAAGTGTCGTATCCGATGGCGTACAAATTCGGCTTGCCTCGCAACTAATTGAATTAGGTGCGCGTCTACAAGTACTCGAGAATGAAACAACTCTTTCCAGAGAGCGCCTGTCAAGGTTGTATAAAGAAATACGCGGCGTATCTCCACCCAAAGGCATGCTCCCTTTTTCTACTGACTGGTTTGTCAGCTGGCAGCCGAATATTCATGCTTCACTGTTTATGAATATTTACTGTTATTTAGTACAGCACACGCAGGCTAACGGCATTTCGGCTGTCATTAAAAGCTATCGTTTGTATCAAGAGCAGGTTGGCAGTGACCCCGATCAGGTACCCGTGCTGTCGCTCACCCGAGCGTGGACCTTATTACGATTTTTTGATAGCAAGCAGTTAACGCTAGCTAAGTGCAGTGATTGTCATGGACACTTCATTAGCCATACGTTTGACTTACACCATGCTTACCGTTGCGGCTTATGTCATCCACCTTCGCGTGCCGGGAAGAAATTACCCCTGTAGCGTAAAGCGTTGTAACTCTGGGCAAAAGGGGCGCGCTGAAATTCAGTGGCGACGAATAAAAAAATCACGTGCTGCATTCATAAGGCTCTCAGCAATTCTGGCAGCATCAAGCGTGTAGCTACCGTCTGCAATTTTTTGACGAAGTTCAGTAATCCGTAGAGAATTGACCGAGCGACTTAAGGAGCTTGAGCCAGTCAGACGCGAAGGTCGGGAATGACTGAGCGGAGTAGTAATCGGGTGCGCAGAGACAGTCCCGCCACTGACTGGAGGTGATAATTTATTTTCGCCGGAATGACCGACTGGCGTCTCATTACCCGCCGGATCGTTGGTATTCATGATTTTTCCTGTGTTAATACTGCCCGCTGCACCAGTATCTGTATTCAATAGTAATAACGGCAATTTGCCCCGAATCTTGAGTATCTGAAAGTATCAATAGTGCAAATCCTGTTTAGCGTATGTGCAACTTATAATGCGAAGCAGGCCCTAGGTCAAATCGGGTACCAGCTGGTTTCTTAGGGCGTAATGAGTCAACTCGGCGTTATTTCGCAGGCTCATTTTTTGCAGCAGGCGAGATCTATACATGCTGATGGTTTTAACTGATAGCGTCAGTTGTTGGGCAATTTCTGTCACAGTCTTGCCGCTGCCTATCATGATGAGGGTCTGATATTCTCGATCTGATAAGCTTGCATGGAGTGCGCGTGATCTGTCCTTGTTCAGACCGTGAGCCAGTTCTTGAGCTAAAGTGGGTGTGATAAATTTGAGCCCACTGATAGCAGTGTGCATAGCATCGAGTAGTTCAGTCGATGTGCTTTTTTTATTTACATAACCTGAAGCGCCGGCTTGTAGCGCGCGCACCGCATAGTGATTTTCAGGGTGCAAGCTCAGAATTAAGACGGGCAGATTCGGGTATTCTTTTTTAATTTGCTTCAGTACATCAATACCATTTTTATCCGGTAGCGAAATATCTAACAAAACCAAGTCTATCGCGGTATCACGTACTCGCTGAATAGCAAGCAAACCACTTTCGACATCTGCACTAATAGTAAATTGGCCACTATCGCCAATAATTTTTTTTAGTCCTTCGCGTACGATGGAATGGTCGTCAACAATGAGTACATTTCGTCGCGGAGCCAAAGGTTGGCTCATAGATATCATAGTCAATCACTAAAAATTAATCTTTAAACCCAGCTACAGGAAAATAAGGGACACGAATTGATAGCAAGGTTCCTTTGCCGCCGCGAGAAGCGATTACCAGGCGGCCTCCGAGTTCTGCAGTTCGTTCATGCATGCTCTGTAATCCTAATGATTGCGAGCTATAGCTAAGTTTTTCAGGGATACCACAACCATTGTCAATAATTTCAAGTTGTACTTCACTCTCATTACTGAACAAATGTAATTCTGCGCTGGTAGCGTTGGCATGTTTGCGAATATTTGTGCAAGCTTCTTGAGCAATTCTAAACAGCGTAGCCGCTACTTTTTTGTCTATATCGGCCGTATGTAGACGGCATAGAAATTCACACGGTATCTGTGCTTGACGTTCTAATTCGTTAGCTAAGTAGGCGAGTGCGGAAGGTAAGCCGGCTTGAATGAGATCTGGTATCAGATCGGCTGAAATAGTATGAATAGAATCAATGCAGGCATTGATTAATTGATCCAGATACGCATACTGGTTAGTCAGCGCTGCTGTCTGCGGAAGATTTTTCCAAACATGACTTAGCATCATCTTAAGAGCGCTCAGATGTCCACCCAAGTCATCATGCAAGTCATGGGCAATACGTTTACGTTCTAATTGCCGAATTTTTTCTGTATAGGCTTCCAAGGCAGCAAGTTGTTGCTTAGATGGATGTAGAGCGTTATGGATGCTTTCCAGGGAGCGAGCTGGTTTTTCATCGAATAAGTCCTTGATCCATGGTTCATTGATCATGGCTTCTTCCTTATAGATCGCGATAGTGTGAATGTGATGTGTTGACGTGGTGCCATATTTGATTTTTTTCAAACATTTGTGCTGTTTTAAGGGCGGAATACTTTTGATTTTTGCCCCAAAGAAATTTGGCTATAAGTTTAGTTTCTTCGTCATGCCAAGCATGGTCTGACGTGAGCGGCTACCATTCGACAATCAAGCGGGCAAAGTGTTCCACGGAAATACAACATCTGGACGTTTACTGCGAAACAGCACGGCGAGCAGGCCGGTAATGTGTAGCGATGGCATTCACGTCATGGATGAGCGCGAAGGAGAGCTGGATGGAATGGATAATTGTGGGATTGGAGCTGGGAGTGGCTCTGGTGATCGCCGTAGCGGTTTATATCACCATGAAAAGATGAACCAACAGACGGTGGTAGATTGTGGCTAAACCCGGATCATGCTAGCCCGGGCGCAATGCGCCCGGATACGGTGTGGGTACTAAATGACTAAACAAGCCCAGATTTTTTTACCGCCTGAATCAGGCAACGGGAAAGTTTGTCAAAGTGGGTCAATGCAGCGGGTGTGAGTTCGAGTTGTTTGCGCCTTGCGTCTTCGGTTTCTTCTAGTCTGATCCAGCCTTTTTCGCGCATGGATTTTAAGCGTCCATGCAGCATTGCTGGCGAACCCAGCTCGCGCTTGCCCATTAAATCTTTGACTGACAAACGTTCTTTTTTTTGTCTTGCATAGGCTATGAGTTCAAGTATGCGTTCCTCTAGAGGTTCTAGCGGAGGAAGTGCTGGCATACCTCGAACTGTTTCAGTCAGTTGCAGGAATCGTAGGTATACGTCTGCTGGGCGTGGACGCTTGGTCAATTTGAGTTTTCCTTGTGCGTGTAGTTTGGATTGTCCAGATGAACACTGATTAACGCTCAATACTATACATTAGATGCGAGGGCTAATTGAGCTAGTTCTGATGAAGCTTGAGTTTAAGTGCCACAAAGTAGGTCAATAAGCGTAGCGAAAACAAAAAAAATTTAATTATTTGTTTTTAATCAAAACAAAAAGTAATTTTTCCTGTAGTAAAGTTCCCAGCACCGATAGTTTGCGGGAGCAAAAGACTGGCTTAAGTGATCGTTAACCGAGTCGATGAACTTGGCAACTTGGCTAGCGAAGATACCGGTCATCCCAGGGCAGAAAAAAGAGGGCGCAATCAGCTGCGATACAATCTAAAAAAACAATGCCTGATATCGTGGGCAAATGCGGCTGACAGACCAGCTTGGCGTGCTTACAGCCCATGACTCGTGGTGCTCTGTGGTAGGAAGCACTTACAGGTAGGCCTGATAACCCCATGCGCTTGACCCACTAAGCCAGTGCCATTACATTCCGCGAAGCTTGCGCCACATACTTAGGCGACTACTTTCCCTTCCCATGAAAACTGATTTACCTACTGCCATTGATGTGTTGCCAGAAGATAGCGCTTCTGAGTTTATGTTGCACTCACGTGCAATTGGCCGGCCGGCAAACCCGCTAGTCAGTTGTCTTTTGCCGGCATTCAATGAGGAAGGCAACATTCTTCCTATGCTCGACACCCTGCATACCTTAATGAATGATCTCGGTTTGAGGCATGAGCTCATCGTGGTAGATGATGGTAGCCAAGACGCAACCGTAGAGCGTGTGATGAGCGTGATGGATGTTTTGCCCGTCAGTTTGATTCAACTATCACGTAATTTTGGAAAAGAAATCGCATTGACAGCTGCCATAGGCGAGGCTCAGGGTGATTTAGCAGTATTGATTGATTGTGATTTTCAGCATCCACCGGAATTGATTCCTGCCTTTATAGAGCAGTGGCGCCGCGGATATGACATGGTGTTTGCTGTTCGGTCCGATAGAAATGATGAGTCATTTCTTAAACGCATATTTACTCACGCATTTTATGGCTTACTTAATTTCGGTGAGCGAAATAAAATCCCCGAAAACACTCAAGACTTTCGCATACTGGATCGCGTACTGCTCGATGCTTTAAACATCATGCCTGAGCGCAACCGGTTTATGAAGGGGCTCTATAACTGGGTAGGTTTTACTCGCCTGGGTATCAAGGTACGAACTGATCCCAGACGACATGGAAAAAGTAGTTTTAACTTTTTTAGTTTGTTGCGACTGGCAGCCACTGGGTTAACTGCTTTTTCGAATGTTCCTCTGCGATTATGGACCGTCGTGGGTGGCATAATTTCTTTTGCATCGATCGCTTATGCCGTCTTCGTAGTTATTGAGACTTTATTGTATGGTAACGATGCCACGGGTTGGCCCACACTAGTCGTTGCTATTACTTTTCTGGGTGGCGTTCAACTATTGTCTATAGGAATATTAGGTGAGTACATAGGCCGGATTTTTACTGAGGTCAAGCAACGCCCGGCTTACTTTGTTAGTCGTATCGTGCGCAGTCGTCAGCTGCCCACTAAGCCCAGCAATAAACAATGACGCGTCAGCTTTTTTGGTTTGGCGTGGTGGGAGTTACCGCCATGCTTATTCATCTGGGTAGCGTTGCTTTAATTTTGGTTCCCCTTGGTCTGGCACCACTAATCGCAAATATCATTGCTTTTATACTGGCTTTCCAAGTCAGTTACGCTGGTCATCGATATTTTACTTTTCGTAATCAAGAAACGACTGTGTCGCGTTCGCGCGGCCGGTTTTTTTTGGTTGCTTTGATGAGCTTTGCTGTCAATGAACTCTTGTACTGGGCGCTGCTACAGTACACACTATTGGATTTTCGAATTGCGCTGGCCTTGGTGTTGGTGGCAGTCGCTACACTGACATTTGTACTGGCGCGCTATTGGGCATTTGCTTCTGGAGAGAACGCATGATAGACAGGCCGCGTAAGATTACGTTGTGTGCAGATGATTTTGGACTATCGAAAGATATTTCCGACGGCATACTAGACCTGATCGCGTGTCGTCGACTCACTGCAACTTCAGTACTGACTGAGGGTACTTTTTGGCCCGAGGGAGCGCAGCGACTTCGTGATTTGCAGGATCGCGCGGACGTGGGTGTCCACCTCAACCTTACTCATGCCTTTCCTGATACCAGCGGTAATCGTCCGCTCATTCATTGGCTGATCGCTACGCAATCTGGGCGATTCACAGGTCATAAACTCAAAGATCGTTTTCTGCGACAAATTGATCTTTTTACGCAGCATTTCAGACGCTTGCCTGATTTTATCGATGGTCATCAGCATGTTCATGCTTTTCCTGTGATTCGTCAGGCCATGATGGACGCGATTAATTCACGTTGGAACAAGACAGATGAGCGTCCCTGGATACGCACTCCTGACCGATTAATTGATGACGGCGGCAGTCACATCAAGTCATTCATATTGCGCTATGCCAGCCGTGGATTTTCAAGTTTCGTAGAGCAGCACGGTTTAAAGAAAACAGAACACTTCGCTGGGGTGTACGGGCTGAGCGCAAATGCCAACTTTGACAGGCGTATGCGCCACTGGCTGCAACTTACACCGAGTGGCACCCTGCTAATGTGTCATCCCGGCCGTCCCTCTACTGACTACTCTGATCCCATAGGTGGGGCACGCGCAGCCGAGTTTCATTATCTTGTGAGTCCAAAATTTGCAGAGGATTGTCAGCGTTCCAGTATTCGATTGGTACGTTTTTCTGATAATTAATGTAGCCCTAATGCAGGCCAAGCTTCTCTTCGACTGCAAGCAAGTATCGATCTTTCTTCATTTGGCGTACGCGCGATCCCAGAGTAATACCATCACGCGCCCGTATAATTATTTCCTTAGTGCGTAAATAGTTACCTGTTTACGCAGGACTCACTCATCGGTATTGGAGCGATCATGCAGTTAGTCACGCGACTTTTGCTCAGACTCGGCTTGGCAGGTCTAGTGATGCTCATACTGGCATGTGTGCTTACTCTTTTTTCAGTCCGTCAGGATATTGCTGATGAAATGCAGGGCAGCCAGCGAATTGGTCAATTGATGACAGTTCTTTCTGAATTGCAGCAAGGGGAGTCGCTAGAGCACCATACCTTACGCATAGATCAACTTAATCGCAGTGAGACATTCAGACATTTTCACGTTACCTTGCTCGATGATCAGGGTAAGCGCCTAACCCAGAAGGCAACAGCTGAACCAGGTAGTACGTTACCTTGGTTAAATCGTTTTATGGCAGGTGATGTTGGTTTATCTGAGTATTCATTATCCGTGAGGCGACCTGGGGGCAGCCACGTAACTCTGGTGCTAGAACCAAATCCACAGCCTGAAATATCTGAGGCAATTAATAGTGTCTGGCTGCAGTTAGCATTGTTTAGTATCTTGGTGTTAGTGTTGGTATTGGCGTTGGCATACAGTGTGCGGCATGCTTTATCCCCACTAAAAGAAATACTTGCAGGTATTACGCGTATAGAAGACGGCGATTACGACCATCCTATTCCAGCATGTGCAACTCGCGAACTCAATCAAATTACGAATGCACTGAATCATTTATCTGCGGCGCTGACAGAGCAGCTCACCAAACAGCGAGATTTGTTGCATCGCTTACAGGATGTGCAAGAAGAAGAACGGCGTCAGCTGGCGCATGATTTGCACGATGAATTTGGACAATTGCTAACGGCGATACAGGTAGATGCTTCCTATCTTTTAAAAAAGACGGAAGGTCAGTCCGCTCTGCAAGACTGTGCGCGTGCCATGTATGACAATAGCAGCCGTATTTTGTCGCAATTGAAAAGCTTGCTAGTGCAGCTAAGGCCTTATGGTTTGCAAGGCGACGAGGAGCACCATATTGCACTTGAGCAGGCCTTGCGCGAACTTATACGTCAACGTCAGTCTCGTAGTGATTCTGAGCTCAGTTATCAATTGAAAGTGGAATTGTATGGTGCTGAATTACCTCAGCGACTGTCGGTAGCAGCTTACAGAATCATACAAGAGGCGTTGACCAATGTATTGCGCCATGCGGATGCCACCCATGTCGATATTGATGTGCGTGTCGATAAGTCTGCGCAGTCTTTAGTGCTGCGTATTGCTGATAATGGCAAAGGTTTACCCACATCTAACATACCGGATAAGCCTGCAAAGGGCCTGGGTTTAATTGGCATAAAAGAACGTGTATTGGCAAATCGTGGAAATCTGCTGATGCAAAGTGCACATCCCAATGGGCTGGAGATCAGCGTGAGTTTTCCGCTTTGTTAAAATGGCGTCTTTAGCTTTATTCCTAGCCTGATAACCCATCAGGTTCATGTCATTCATATCGGAGCGTTGCTCATGTCCTCACCCGTCACCTTGGAGATAGACCAAGGCTTAGCTGTTCTTACCTTTAATAATCCTACACGTGGAAATGTATTGGATATGGCTATGGCAAGTGCTTTTGCAGCTGCCATTGAACAGATAGCTGAAGACAGTAGTGTTCGAACTTTACTCATTACAGCGCAGGGCAAACAGTTTTGTGTTGGTGGTGATGTGCACAGCATGGCAGATACTACGCGCCCGCTGACGGATACATTGCGTGTCTTGCTTGAGCCAGTACATGGGGCAATGAATCTGCTGTCTATGTTTACCTTTCCCGTGGTGTGCGCAATCAATGGTGCTATCGGTGGTGGTGGTATAGGTTTGGCATTGTGTGGTGATCTGGTGCTGGCAGCTGAATCCGTTAAGCTACGCGGCGGCTATTCGGCACTGGGACTGACTCCCGATGTGGGTGGTTCATGGTTTGTAACGCGACGCGCGGGTGCTTCGCGAGCAATGGAAATTTTCATGACTAACCGACCCATAACGTCGCATGAGTGTTTGCAACTGGGTTTATTTGATGCTGTTCATCCTGATGCTGATTTGCCTGCAATAGCAAAAAAATTAGCACGGCAACTAGCCGATGGGCCCGTGCAGGCGCAAGCACGTATCAAATCACTGATCAACCACGCTCATCATAATTCACTAGCGCAGCACTTAGTGGCTGAGCGGGATGCTATGTATGCCTCAGGCGAGAGCGATGATGGTAAAGAAGGTGTGCGTGCTTTTATAGAAAAGCGTGCTCCCAAATTTCATTAAGCTACTGCTTATAAAACTAATACCCGTAGTCATCACAACAAAAACAGAAGAGGAACACCATGAAAGCCGTCGTTTGCAAAGCCTGGGGCCTGCCAGAAACACTGATCATAGAAGAGCTACCAGACGTCGTACCCAAAGCTGGCGAAGTGATGATCGATATTTTTGCTGCGGGTGTTAATTTTCCTGATGTATTAATTATTCAAAACAAATACCAGTTCAAACCTGAATTACCTTTTACACCCGGCAATGAGTGTGCCGGAGTAGTGCGTGCATTAGGTGAGGGCGTGACTAATTTTAAACGTGGTGATCGCGTGTTTGCCTTTGTGCCCCAGGGTGCGTTTGCGCAGCAGATAGCGGTAGCAGAGTCTTCCGTATTCCCTATGACTGAACAAATGGAGTTTGAAGCGGCTGCTGCGCTCACTCTAACGTACGGCACGTCATACCACGCAGTTGTCGACAGAGCTGAATTAAAAGCAGGTGAAACGATGTTGGTTCTGGGAGCCGCTGGTGGTGTGGGCATTGCGGCGATAGAAATTGGTAAGGCCTTGGGTGCCAAAGTCATAGCAGCTGCATCCACCGATGAGAAGCTCGCTGTATGCAAGCTGCATGGTGCGGATGTATTGATTAACTACACCACGGAAGATTTGCGTGAAGCGATCAAAAAAGCTACTAATGGCAAAGGCCCGGATGTGGTTTATGACCCGGTGGGTGGGAGCTATACCGAACCCGCATTTCGCTCTATAGCCTGGCGTGGTCGCTATTTGGTGATTGGTTTTGCTAACGGCGAAATACCCAAACTGCCATTGAATTTGCCACTTTTAAAAGGTGCTTCTGTGTTGGGTGTATTTTGGGGAGACTTTGTACGTCGCGAACCAGAAAACCACATGGCAGCGATGCATAAGCTGCTTGAATGGCAGGCATCGGGCAAGATTCGTCCTCATGTTTCAGCAACCTACAGTTTGGAACAAACACCCCAGGCATTAATGGATATGGCGTCACGCAAAGTGACTGGAAAAATCGTCATACAGCCACGCCGCTGATCGGGAGAACAGCTTGGCCAAAGTGTATGCAATTGAAGGTGTCGTGCCGGTTGTTCATCCCAGTGCTTATGTACATCCGACAGCTGTATTAATCGGTGATGTCATCATAGGCCCACGCTGCTACGTGGGCCCTTTGGCCTGTATGCGGGGTGATTTTGGGCGTTTGATTATGGAAGAGGGCGCCAATCTTCAAGATACCTGTGTGGTGCATGGCTTTCCTGGGAGCGATACGGTAATTGAAGTCGATGGTCATATCGGTCATGGTGCCGTTATTCATGGCGCGCGCATAGGACGCAATGTATTGATAGGTATGAATTCCGTGGTGATGGATAATGCAGTCATTGGTGAATCATCAATTGTTGCAGCCATGTCGTTTGTAAAGACTGGCATGGTGGTTCCGCCAAAAAGTTTAGTAATGGGGATGCCAGCAAAAATCGCGCGCACTCTGTCTGATGATGAAATCGCCTGGAAGCATCGTGGAACAGTCGAATACCAGCAGCTCGCCATACGTTGTATGCAAAGCATGCAGGAAGTCGAGCCACTCACCGAGGTCGAACCCCATCGACAACGCCTACCTTTAGATGATGCTCAAAACGTGTTCAAACCAAAGTCGTCAAGGTCTGACTGACGACCTATGTAGTTATTCTGTACGACATCCTATGCATGGAGACGGATATGTCTTTTCAGACAATTGAAATCGATCAACAAGCGCATGTTGCTACTGTTTGGTTGAATCGTCCTGGTGTGCGTAATGCATTCAACGAACTGACCATTGCCGAACTAACGCTGGCTTTTCATCGCTTGGATCAAGATCAGCAAGTACGCGTCATCGTGCTGGCAGCGCGTGGTACCGCTTTTTGTGCAGGCGCTGATCTTCATTGGATGAAGAAAATGGCATTGCACACCGATGAAGAAAATTTAGCCGATGCTGCTGCTTTAGCTGACATGATGCATGTTATTTATTCTTGCACCAAACCTGTCGTGGCGCGTGTGCAGGGTGATTGTTATGCTGGCGGCATAGGCTTGATTGCCGCCTGCGATATGGTGGTTTCCAGTACATCAGCTGGGTTTTGTTTATCTGAGGTCAGACTGGGTTTAATACCAGCGACGATCTCACCCTATGTGTTGCGTGCCATAGGTGAGCGTCAGGCCCGGCGCTATTTTCTGACTGCTGAACGTTTTGATGCACATGAAGCAAAACGCATAGGTTTGATTCACATAGCCGTAGAAGATACCGAACTCGATCATGAAGTAGCGCGATTAGTTCATGCCTTACTTTCATGTAGCCCACACGCGATGGATGAAGCGAAACGCTTAATCCGCGATGTCTCTTGTGCGACCATAGATCAGGAATTAATTGCTGATACCGTGCGCCGTATCGCTGATGTTCGTAGCTCAGAACAGGGGCGCGAAGGTGTTCAGGCATTTCTGCAAAAACGTAAACCGACCTGGCTTACCGATAGCTCTCATGACAAGTGATGCATCCATGCTGACGATCTTGAGAGCTCAGCTAGACACCCTGAAACAGCAGCAATTGTGGCGTAGACGATGGAATGCAGAGACGGCCTGTGCGCCGCACATGCGGGTAGAGGGTCACGACCTCATTTCGTTTTGCAGCAATGATTATTTAGGTTTGGCCTCTGATCCGCGTGTCATGGAGGCGCTAAATGTAGGCGTATCGTTATACGGTGCTGGTAGTGGCGCATCACACCTTATAAGCGGACATTCTCGTGCACATGAAAAGCTGGAAGCGGCTCTGGCAGAATTTTTCGAGCCCAATCTCATCTCAGGTCGTGGGCTGTATTTAGCGAGCGGCTACATGGCCAATTTGGCAGTGATTACGGCGCTTGCTGATAGTTCGACTGATATTTTTTCTGAAGCGCTCAATCATGCATCACTCATCGATGCAGCACGTTTGTCACGTGCGAAAGTAACTATTTATCCGCATAGAGATGTTGCATCATTAAACGCGATGTTGTCTTCTAGTACAGCAGCGCGCAAATTGATCGTAACAGACGGTGTGTTTAGCATGGACGGTGATATAGCACCACTTAACGAGATCATGCGTCTGTGTGAAATACACGATGCCTGGCTAATCGTAGATGACGCTCATGGTTTTGGTGTGATGGGCAAACATGGTCGTGGTGTAGTTGAGCAGTTTGCGCTGTGTTCTGAGCGATTAATTTTGGTGGGTACGCTAAGTAAAGCAGCGGGTATTGCGGGTGCATTTATTGCGGCACATGAAACCATTATCGAGTGGTTGATACAGCGAGCTCGCCCGTATATTTATTCCACTGCGTCGCCACCAGCTTTGGCTCATGCATTGCTGACCAGTCTGGGCATCATAGCTAGTCAAGAGGGTGCTGATCGCCGTGCGTTATTAAATGAACGTATAACGCAATGGAAATCGTCCGTTAATCTTCAGCACTGGCATGTGCTGGAATCCATCACGCCCATACAACCAGTGGTGATAGGTGACAACGCAGCCACCATGACCGCTGCGCAGAGTTTGCGTGAAGACGGTTTTTGGGTGGGTTCTGTCAGGCCACCCACCGTACCTGTGGGTACTTCCAGGTTACGAGTGACCTTTTCGTCATCGCACACACACGCGCAGGTGGCGCAATTAATTAGCTTGGTCAATACACTCGATGCGGAGTCTGTATGAGTAACCGGATTGATTACTTTGTCACGGGTACCGACACGGGTGTAGGTAAGACGCTGGTGTCAGCGGCACTCATACACGGATTGGCACGCTTGGGCATCAAGGTCGCGGGTATGAAACCTGTGGCAGCAGGTGCTGAGCTGCGTGATGGCCAGTGGTGGAATGAGGATGTGGCGCTCTTGAGTGCTGAGGCTAGTGTGAGTTTGCCCGCGCAGTTAATTGCGCCTTGTTTGTATAGAGAGCCAGCTGCGCCGCATGTGGCTGCAGCACTGGAGGGCAAACAGATAAAACCCTCCGATATTTTTGCGGCGTTTGAGCAGATACGTGCGCAAACAGATGCTGTGATTGTTGAGGGTGTGGGTGGTTTTTGTGTGCCCTTGGTACCCCAGACCGGCATGGCGGACATCGCTGCACAATTGCAGCTTGATGTTATCCTCGTGGTTGGCTTACGTTTGGGTTGTTTGAACCATGCGTTGTTGACAGCCGAGGCGATCGCAGCACGAGGTTTGCATTTGGCCGGTTGGGTGGTGAATCAAATTGATCCAACCATGCCACATCAGGCGGCCAATATCGATACATTGCGTGAGCATTTGTCAGCTCCTTATTTAGGATGTTTGCCCTGGATGTCGCAACCGTCGGTGGCAAGTGCAGCAGATACCTTGGATTTTTCTAGTCTGCCTACGTGGCCTGTAAGATCATCAAGTTAGTTATTCATTTTATTTACTCAGGATACCTGCATGTCATCGCAACCCATCACTTTTCACTCAGCTAGTAAAAAAATTGCCACCTTAGCTGCTGCTCGCGATATCTGGCCAGTGGCCGAAGTGATGAAATTGTTTGAGCTGCCGTTTAATGATTTGATGTGGCGCGCACAAAAAATACACCGCGAACATTTCGATGCCAATGAAGTCGAGCTCGCAACGCTCTTGTCGATTAAAACCGGCGGCTGTCCGGAAGACTGCGGTTATTGTCCGCAATCGGCGCATTACGATACCGGTGTGACAGCTGAAAAAATGATGGCTGTGGATGACGTCGTTGCAGCGGCTCAGGCCGCTAAAGACAGTGGTGCTACGCGGTTTTGTATGGGGGCTGCTTGGCGCGCACCCAAAGATCGAGACTTGGATGCGGTTGAAGAGATGGTCAAGGCGGTTAAAGGCTTGGGATTAGAAACCTGCGCCACCTTAGGCATGCTCAAAGAAGAACAAGCAGAGCGCTTAAAAAATGCAGGTTTGGATTACTACAACCACAACCTCGATACGGCGCCTGAGTTTTATAACGACATCATCAGTACGCGAGACTATCAAGATCGATTAGATACCTTGGAGCATGTGCGTGAGGCTGGTTTGAAAGTGTGTTGTGGCGGTATTGTCGGCATGGGCGAAACACGGGAACAGCGTGCAGGTTTGATTTCGCAACTAGCGAATTTGAATCCGTACCCAGAGTCCGTGCCCATCAATCATTTGGTTGCCGTTGAAGGTACACCGCTGGCAGACCAAGAAGCGTTAGATCCCCTGGAATTTGTTCGCACGATAGCCGTAGCTCGTATCACTATGCCCAAAGCACGAGTGCGGTTATCTGCAGGTCGTCGTCAGTTAGGCGAGGGTGTGCAAACACTGTGCTTTTTGGCAGGCGCCAATTCAATTTTCTATGGCGATAAATTGCTGGTGACAGGTAATCCGGAAGTCGAAGACGACCGAGCCTTACTCGGTCGTTTGGGTATACGCGGCAAAAGTTAAGCCATCAGTTTTTTAGCGACTAAGCCGATTAACGCCGATTGCCCACTGTGCTGCGTACCTTCACGCAGCACGTCGTCATAGCTACGAAGTTCGATAATGTCTGTCTCAGCAAACTCGGCACGCAGTAATTCTTCTGTGTACATGTGACTAGCCAAGGGTGGTCCGCCGGTTTTGTAATCCAATTGCTTAGGCGTATAGCCTTGCAGTAAAAGCACACCACCAGGCTTGAGACTTTTCATCATGCTGCGAAATAAACGTGTTCGCGTCTCTGGATCAGCAAACTGTATAAAAATCGCAGCAACCACATCATAGTGATTGGATGGCCAGTGCCAGCCATCACAATCACTCACTGTTAAATTAACTAAAACACCCGCAGTTGAGGCAAGTTGCCGCGCTTTTTCTACGCCGACAGGCGAGATATCAAAGGCATCGACCTGCATACCTCGCTCAGCCATCCACACACTATTGCGACCTTCACCATCGGCCACTGCCAGCGCGCGACCGCCGGGAATAAGCTTGTCGGCATGCTGCGCTAACCATACATTCGGCTCTTTGCCAAAGATGTAATCAGTTGAAGCGAAACGCGCATCCCAGGTGGCCGCGGGATTGGAAAAACCTTTGGAACGAACTTTAGGCATGGTGTTAGTTAGACTCTTTAGCGCAGGTGTTTAGTCTCAGTATCGTGTACGCGGGGCAGAAGCGCACCACTCCGGTAGCAATGGGTATCAAGCCCAGCCAACCCAACGGACCTATGATGTTCAGTAGGGATAGCAGTATGAGCAAGCTGCCAAAAAAGATGCGCAGTGCGCGGTCGGTAACGCCAACGTTTTTCATCATCACAGTCTCCTTGGAATGGTTATCAACGGGGTACTCAGGGTCTATCTTACTGCGGGTTTGCAGGCGCATCATTGGCGGCGACATCACTGCCTTGCCAAAGCCGCTCAGCGCCTTCAAATAATGCCATGCCAGCGACCATAGCGAGTACAAAAAGTATCGCTTCGGGTGCGCCAGTACCTAAAGAGACTAGGGCAGGGCCAGGGCAAAAACCCGCCATGCCCCAGCCTATACCGAATAGCAGGCTACCAACGACCAAGCGCATATCGATATCGTTTTTGGTAGGCAATCGAAATGCACCGCCCAAAAAATTCATGGTGCGGTGACGGGCAAAACGAAAAGCAATTACGCCGACCAAGATTGCGCCCCCCATAACGAATGCAAGTGAGGGATCCCACAGGCCTGCGACATCAAGAAATCCTATAACTTTCGATGGGTCAGTCATACCAGCAAAAATTAAACCTATACCGAAGATCAGACCCACGATAAACGAGGATATGGCATCTAAATGTGTTTTCATTGTTAGCTCCAATTGAATCGTTGACCGTGTTACGGATGAACCATGAGGTGACGCATTGCGAACACGATAGCTACACCGCTACCCATAAAAGCTAGCGTGGCAATTAATGAGCGCGGAGACAATCGCGACAAGCCACAAACGCCATGACCGCTAGTGCAACCACCACCGTAACGTGTGCCTATGCCTACCAGTAACCCGGCGATGATGAGTGTCGTTGGGCCAGCCTCTATTGTTGGCGTAAGCGGCGCGATAAACAGCGACAACACAGCCGGCGCCAAAACCAGCCCTAATAAAAAGGCTACTCGCCACACCACATCATCGGCTTTGGGTCGTAGCAGTCCACCCAAAATACCGCTGATACCTGCGATACGGCCATTAGCGAGCAAAAAAAGTGCTGACGCTAGACCAATAATCAAACCACCCAGCAGCGACATGCCGGGGGTAAAGTGCACGCTATCGATGTTCATGCGGAGTCTCCTTCAGGTGAGATGCAGAATTGTTGGTAAAGAACATGCATGACAGCCAGTGCTGCCTGGCTGGTTATGCGGTAATAAATTTGTTTGCCCTCGCGGCGTGTTTCTACGAGAGCCTCTTCACGAAGTACGGCGAGTTGTTGCGACAACGTTGGCTGCTGTATGTCCAGCAGTTCTTCTAACTCACCGACGCGGCGTTCGCCTAGCGCTAACTGGCATAGCAACATCAGGCGGTCAGGATTGGACATGACCCGCATCAAGGCGCACGCGTGGTTAGCAGCCTCTCGCATGCTTGGTAGATCAAGTTCAGTGGTGGTTTGTTCATTCATTTCAGCGTTAATGGTAATAAGAGAAGCAAGGTTGGAAAATTCAGTATAGCCCAATACAAACTATATTTAAATAAACTATTAGAAGCCTAATTGTTGAATTGATAGCTTATTGCTGTAATAAAACTGAGAGTAAGTCACTAAAAATATCAATAAAGAAATTATGAGTGGAGAATTAATCTTTAAGTTGCACAGGATAAAAACAGTTTCTCTGGACAAAAAAGTATTGCTTAGCAACAATACGGGTGGACTGTTAAGTTCGTATTGTTATTGGTATGAATAATCGCCTTAGCGCTGTAAGAACCCCACTCTTTACACACCACCGGAGATTTGAATGCGTTTAATTCCTGCCGTGCTTGCTGCCTTATTGGCCGCAGCCATTGCCCCGTCTGCTTTTGCAGATACGGCTGAAGTAAAGACTCAGACGATAGTCGAAGTCAAAAAGAAGGGTGCTCATTGCGAGCAAGACCCGAACTGTTTTAACCGTTATCACCCTGCGATCAAACCTGTCGCTCGTGCTAAGCCAGGTGATTTGATTGTGGTGCATACCCGTGATGCGCTTGACTCGAATTTGAATATCAATTCGAAGCCAAAAGATGTGACTGCGATTGACGTGAATCTGATTCACCCAATGACCGGTCCAATCTACATCGAAGGTGCAAAGCGCGGTGACGTGCTGGCTATCAAACTGATCAACGTCACACCTAACGAATATGGTTACACCACCATCATTCCAGGTTTTGGCTTTTTACCTGATCTGTACACCGAGCCGTTTATTGCTAACTGGAAGCTAAACCACGTCGAGGCCGTATCAGCCGAAGTTCCTGGTGTACGTATTCCTATGAATGGCTTTATGGGTTCCGTTGGCGTTATGCCGGGCACGCAAGAAGTTGATGCATGGTTTGCACGTGAAACACAACTGGCAGCTGCCGGCGGTGTTGCTCTGCCTCCTGAGCCAACGAGCGCGCGTCCACCTGAAATTTGCGGCCCGAAAGGCAGCCATAAAGACCGATGCTTGCGCACCATCCCACCACGTGAAAATGGCGGTAACATGGATGTGAAGCAAATGGTTGAAGGTACGACCTTGTTGTTACCTTGCTTCATTGACGGTTGCGGACTTTTCATCGGCGACGTGCACTTTGCACAGGGCGATGGCGAAGTGGCTGGTACAGCGATCGAAATGGGTGCTGTTGTCACTGTTGAGACCTCCATCCGCAAGGGTATGGCTTCAGTCGTTAAGCAGCCTATGTTCGAAGGCGGTTCGCAGATTAAAAAGCTCGAGCCAGATAGCTTCCACGCTGTTGTGGGTTATCCGTTCAAAGCCGCTGGCGAAGTACCACCACAGTGGACATATTTGGATAGCGAAAAAATCAAGCCACTGACTAACTTGTCTAACGACGTTACTTTGGCTGCTCGTAACTCACTGATCAACATGATTGACTGGCTCAAGACCACGAAAGGTCTGTCCAAAGAGCAAGCATTTGTTGTCACCAGCGTTGCTTGTGATCTGCGTATCAGTAACGTCGTTGACGTTCCTAACTACGCAGTAACAACGATTTGCCCAATGAATATTTTTGATAAATAAATCATTGGAATGAAGCAGACTTAAGAGCGAGGTTTTACCTCGCTCTTTTTTTGGAAAGACCATGTTCAGAAGACAATTCATTACCCGAGCACTTAGCCTGCTAGCGGGTATTTCATTTCCCGCTATTTCCAGTTTTGCTCATACCCCGTATGCACAATGGGATGTTTTCCGTAAGCGTCATCTGCAGATACTGACCTCGCATGCGGATTTACCCGGCGACGAGGTGGGAGACGAGTGGGTAGCTGTGTTGCGTGAAAAACTGCCGCTTAGTCGTGCGATGGTCAGTCGTGCGCATGATATGCCGCGTATTGCTGCTTTGTTGAAATCCAATCAAAGCAAGCTCACTGTTTTATCCTATATGCATGCGCGTCTGATGTTTACAGGTTCGCCTCCGTTTGAAGAGTACGCACCGCTGCCATTAGAAGTTTTAGTTGATAACGGCAAGTATCTTTTGATTACGCGTTCAGATCTGCCTTTACATCATGGATTTTTGATTGCGGCATCATTGATGCAAGAGGCCGATAAACTGCAATTGGTTAATCCAGGCAAAGGCAAATTTGGTATGGCTGTTCATGCCGGTGCCAAGGCCTATTTTAATGGTGAAAAACTCGACATGCCTGATAAGCCAGCCGAGTCATGATGATGAATTTGCGACCCTTTTTTTTAGGTATTGTTATTGTTGTTAGTGCGCTTACCACTCAAATGGTGGTAGCGCATGATTCCATCAATAGCGAAGCCAGAAAAAGTTATTTAGCCAAGCTTCAGGAAATGCATGCGGTTGCTGACTCCACTGCGCCTGCTACGGCCCGTGCCAAGGCAAAATATCAGATTGCTGTCACGCTTGATGAACTTAGAGAGCTGTTTAACCAAGACATGATTAGCCATGGCATAGTCAAAGGCCTGGAGACATCATTATTGTTAAATGAATTAGCTCGAACACCAGAAAAGCTAGAGGCGTCGCCTAAAACAGGTCTTTATATTTCACATTTGCAGACCTACCGTGAAGCGATAAAACTGGATCCCAAGGCACCGTTTATCGATCATGCGCGTTACATGCTGTTGAAGAGTCACTTCTATGACAGCTTTGCCGACAATCCTCTTACACCGTTCTCGCAATCCAAAGACGAATTGATGGAAATGATAGGCCTGGGCGAAGCACTGCTGAAATCAAAACATCCTTTGGTCAGTGCCGAAGAAGTGCGCTTCATACTGGGTATACATTATCTGCAGGCGATTAATCAGCAAGTCGTGCCCAAAGACGACGGGCAAAAAAAATTCAAAAGAATGGTTCAAGAGTTGCACAAGGATTTTCCGCAGAGCTTGAAACTACTGACTCTTGAAGCGCTGGCCCAATAATCATGCACGATAGCGTTGGTAAGTGCGTGAGTTTTTTGGTGGCATTGCGGCTGAAGCATTTTTTATTGGGCTGCTGTGCATGGCTTGCCTTGGGCGCGTTGAGCACGAGCTATGCGCATCAGACCGGAAACAGCTATCTCAATATTCGACAAGTGGATGGTCATCTCGCCGTTGACTTGGATTTTTATGTTCGCGATCTGGGTAACTTATTACAAAAGCCTGGTAAAGAGAGCGACCCGCCCCCCACGGCTGATCAACTCAAATCTCTGCAAGAGCCCATCACTGAGGCGATTCAAAAATCGTTAAAGCTTGAAATCGATGAGCATGTGATGCCGCTAGCATTTACTGCGCAATCAGTCACGGTGCATAACGACGGCTTGTATGTGCGACAGCAGTTCGTTGGGCCTGCTATTGAATCAAGCGCGAAGTTTGTTGTGATTCGTTATGAATTTTTCACTCAGAACGACAGGCTGGGTCGCGCCTTCCTTCGCTTGGCACTCAATGGCGATGAAATTTCTTCCGTCATAGATCAATCCAATGCAGTGCAGCGATTTGCGTTGGGTGAGACTAAGCGCATTTCTACGATATTTTTGTTTGCCAAAGAAGGAGCCAAACATATTTGGAATGGCGCTGATCATCTGCTATTCCTAATCACACTGCTATTGCCAGGCGTGATGTTATGGAAAAGACGCGCTGATCTCGCTATAGCGGATGAGGTGCCATCCAACATCAGAGTTAACCGTCAGGCAGAATTTTTTGCCTTAAAAGTGATCACCGCATTCACCATTGCTCACTCCATCACCCTGGGCCTGGCAACCTTTAATCTGGTGTCACTTCCAGAAAAACTGATTGAATCATTGATCGCTTTTTCCATCATGGTATCCGCTGTATTGAATCTGCAGAAAAAATACCAACTGAATCACTGGCAACTAGCTTTTGGATTTGGACTGATTCACGGATTAGGTTTTGCCAACGGACTTAAAGATTTAGGCTTGTCTTCATCCTATTTTTTAGAAACGCTGATTGCGTTTAATGTTGGTGTCGAGTTTGGTCAGTTGTCGACCGTGATCGTAGTAGCGCTCCCCGTTGTCATGTTGGTTCGTTCTGAGCAAAACAAACAACGCATCATGGTTTGGGGTTCTCTCGCCGTATTGGCTATTTCCACTCTGTGGCTGGTGCAGCGCTTACTCGCCTGAGTTAAGCCCTCATCAGGTTTTGGACAGAGCCTGATCTATATCCCAAAGTATATCGTTCACTGATTCTATGCCGACTGCCAAACGTATTAAATCGGGCGGCACACCCGCAGCGATTTGTTGTTCTTCGTTCAGCTGACGATGCGTCGTTGATGCGGGATGAATGACTAGCGTTTTCGCGTCGCCTATATTGGCCAGATGCGATAAAAATTCCACATTCTCTATAAATTTTTGTCCAGCGGCTGCGCCTCCTTTAACGCCAAATGACAAAACAGCACCTGCACCTTTAGGCAGGTATTTGTTTGCCAATGCGTGATAGCGATTGTTTTTTAAGCCGGGGTAATTCACCCAAGAGACTTTAGGATGCGTTGAGAGATACTCGGCGATCGTCATCGTGTTGCTGCAGTGACGTTCCATGCGCAGATGCAGCGTTTCTACACCTTGCAACAGCATGAAAGCATTCATGGGCGACAGTGCAGGGCCAAAGGTACGCAGGCCTTCCATGCGGCATTTCATGGTGAAACCAAAATCACCAAAAGTTTCGTAAAACCGCACGCCGTGATATCCCTGCGAAGGATCGGTCATAGTCGGAAATTTTCCATTACCCCAGTTGAATTTTCCTGATTCAACAATCGCACCACCCATGGTGGTGCCATGCCCACCTAAAAATTTAGTCACGGAATGCATCACTACGGCAGCACCCCACTGAAATGGACGGCACAAATAAGGACTGGCAAAGGTGTTGTCGATAAAGAGCGGCAAATCAGCCTGTGCAGCAATCGCGGCGACTTTTTCTATGTCCAGTACATTCATCGACGGATTGCCTATGGTTTCTGCATACAGAAGTTTAGTTTTCGGTGTGATGGCCTTGGCAAAATTTTCAGGATCATCTGAGTCGACAAAAATAGTATTAATACCCAGCTTGCGAAAATTGACATCTAACTGCGTGTGTGTTCCGCCATACAGCGTGCGTGCTGCAACGATTTCATCACCGGCTTCGCAAATATTCAGCATGGCAATCATCTGAGCCGCCATGCCAGTGCTGGTAGCAACTGCTGCACGACCATCTTCCAGCGCTGCGATACGTTCTTCTAATACGGCTACGGTAGGGTTAGATAAGCGCGAATACACATTGCCAAAGGTCTGTAAATTAAACAGACTGGCGGCATGTTCTGCGCTGTCAAACACAAACGAGGTTGTTTGATAAATAGGTACAGCACGCGCACCGGTTGCTGCGTCGGGTATCTGGCCAGCATGCAGACAAAGCGTATCGAAATCGTAAATATGATCTTGGGACATAGCGATGTAATCCGTAAATGAATCAGTCAATCAATCAGTAAATGAGTCCGTCGATGTATCGGTATAAGGTAATGAAATGCAGTCGGCTTATACCGGACGGCGGGCAGAAATAATGCGGGTGTTCACACCAAACCAAGACAGGCCACCAAATAAACGCGCGTATTCAATTTTTACACAGCGGTTTTGTACAAACGCGAGCCCACCTTTTTGTGCGATGTCGCGGGCCTCGTCATTTTCTACGCCTATCTGCAACCAAAGTACTTTGGCACCGATGGTAACGGCTTCATGGGCTATGGGGGCGCAATCAGCGCTTTTGCGAAACACGTCAACCATATCTACTTTGTCCGGTATGGATTTCAGATCGGGGTAGCATTTTTCACCCAGTATTTCTGTGTACTTGGGATTGACTGGAATAATTCGAAAGCCGTGTTCTTGCATGTACTTGGCAGCAAAATACGAAGGTCGATACCAATCGGCGGATAAGCCAACAATAGCGATCGTGTGGCTTTCTTTCAGTATGCGGCGCAGTTGTGTAATGGTGCTCATGAGGTTCTCGCTTATTTAGTTGCGCACATCACCATATTAGTGGCCGTGGTGGCGACGACATCGACGTTTTTAAAGCCAGCTTGTTTCAACACCATGGTGAGCCGAGCAGGGCCTGCTTGCGCGCCCAGTGCCAAACCGACGTCTTGTGCCAATGAAGCAGGTACACAGCCCATGGTAGAGGCGCAGTAAAACATTTGTCCGATCACATTCAAATTTTCTTCTAATCTGTCGTTGGCGAAGGGTTCAATAATGACTAGCAGGCCACCGTCATTTAACTGAGTATAAGCGTGTTGTGCTGCTCCCACAGGGTCACCCATATCGTGCAGGCAATCGAAAAACGCAATCGCATCAAATGTGCCTTGATAGTCTTTTGCGCTGCGTGTCTCATATGTGATGCGCGACGACAGCCCGGCATCGGCAGCTAGTCGTTTCGCTTCATCGATAGAAGGTCCATGAAAATCAAATCCATGTACCTGCGAAGCAGGAAAGTGCTCAGCGATCAGCATAGTGGATATACCGTGGCCGCAACCTACATCAGCAAAACTTCCACCAGCGCTGAGTTTTTCAGTCAGGGCAGGAATTTTAGGTAACCAGCGTGAGACTAAATTTGATTTATAAACAGGTTTGAAAAAACGTGCTGTGCCACGGAAATAACATGGATGATGTTCACCCCAAGCGACACCTTGCCCGGTTTTAAATGCCGCACGAATTTTAGGTTCATCCATGACACTCGCTGCAAGGCTGTCATATGCACCTATCATGAGTGAGGTGCTATCTTCATGCGCAAAAACAGCGGCTTGTTCATCACTGAGAAAAAATTTCCCTTCGTCGGTGTCATACGAGGCATACCCTGCAGCACACATGGCGGATAACCATTCCAGACTGTAGCGAGCATCAATCTCAGCGGCTTTGGCAAAGTCAGCGTTTGAGCAGGGGCCTACATCAGCGAGGATGGTAAAAAGCTTGAGTTCATCGCCTATGCGCATGAGGGGCACTAGCTGTGCAGCAGCGACGTTTTGAAATACTTTCCACTGTAGCTCTTTTAATTTTTTTGTGTCCATCGCAGAGTCTCCAAATTATTCGGTCATTGTTATTAGTTATTGTCCACGGGTAGACGTGGGGTCATAATTTTTTTGTAGAGCGGCGGCACTACCGCCAGCAAGACCATGCCGGCATAACCGGTAGGCATTTGCGGCGATTCGGGAATCCGGTGGAGCTCATCGCAGGTGAGCGAGGGGGTCAAATGGTGCGATGAATGTCTGGGCAGATTAAACAATAAAGCATCCGATACTGCATTAGCGCAATCCCAGATGTGGCTGGCATTTATACGTTGGAGTTTGCCATCGATGATGCGACGCTCAAGGCCCCAATGTTCAACATAATCAATCGTGGCTACCAGAGCCTGTGCCAGCCCGGCTTGAATTATGCAAAACAGTAGCCCTTTCCAGCCTGCGATAACAAGTACAAACAAAAAGAACGAGAGTGCAATTGCAGTCAGCATCAAGGCTTCATTCGTTCTGCCCGATTGTTCGCGCGACAATTTGTACGAGTCTCTAAACACGCCAAAAAAATAGCGTGGCATGAAATGCCAGAGACTTTCATGGCGTCGTGCTGTGGCCGGGTCATGTAAGGTTGCCGCATGACGATGATGACCGCGATTATGTTCTAGCACATAGTGTCCGTACGCTATCGAAGTGAGCAGTGCGCGCGCAAGCAGGCGATCGAGCGTCGTTCGTCTGTGGCCCAACTCATGCGCGAGCACAATGCCGATACCGCCACACACATATCCGCACGACAGTGCAAGCCACACCAGCTCATTCCATTCCATGGTTTGCGATAGCAGTGTCAGGCTGATAGCAACGATCAGCACAGCTAGCATGATGATGCGTGGCAGCCATGCACCCCAGCGATAGTTGGGCGTAACCGACGGCCGGTTTTGCAATAACCATTCAGCGACTGGAATGACGACGGCAGCCAACAAAAGCGTGAGCCAGGGTGTACCCAACCACCAACCGAGCACGGGGGATAGGGTAAAAACTATAGGCAGTAGTAGATGCATCTGCATTTCTCCAGTCACCGGGGACATGACTCTGACATTGTAGCCAGAGCTCGCAGGGGGTGATTTGTAAGTTTAAATTGCTGAATTATCTTTTTAATATGCTAAGTCATTGATTTTGCTGGCTCTGGAACGTTGACAGTATGGCATCCGTATGTTCCAATCGGGAAACATTCGGGAAATAGGGTTTTAAACAAGCTTTATTTTCTCCTACGTACCCTTAACGATACCTTCAGGGGTCACAATCTGATGCGACAGCCGAATCCCATCATTGGTAATAGTCCACCGATGCGCGAGATACGCAAGCTTATCGAGACCATCGCGGACTCGACTGCGACGGTACTAATCAATGGTGAGTCTGGCACTGGCAAGGAATTAGTTGCTCAGGCATTGCATCATCAATCCTCTCGTGCTGACGCCAACTTTGTTCCGTTGAACTGCGCAGCGATTCCCAAAGAGCTGATGGAAAGCGAGCTCTTTGGTCATCGCAAAGGCGCGTTCACCGGTGCGCTCGCTGATCGTGTGGGACGTTTTGAGTTAGCCCATGGCGGCACACTTTTCTTAGATGAAATCGGTGATCTCTCGCTAGATATGCAGGTAAAGCTTTTGCGTGTGCTTCAAGAGCGCATGGTTGACCCAGTAGGTTCGTCTCGCGCAGTTGAAGTGGATGTGAGAGTCATCGCCGCGACGCACCGCGATTTAGAATTTGAAATCGCCGAGGGCCGCTTTCGCGAAGATTTATATTACCGATTGAATGTACTCCCTGTGACCACGCCACCCTTGCGTGATCGCGGTGAAGATGTTGCGATGCTGTTAAAACATTATGCAGAAAAATTCGCGCATAAAGGTACGCCGGTTAGTTTTTCGCCCGAGTTCCTCGACGCTTTAAAATCCTACGAGTGGCCGGGTAATGTGCGCGAGCTATCGAACCTGGTTCATCGATTCTCTACGCTGTTTGCTGGTCAGTACCTCACGCTGGCTGGTATACCTGTTTCCATGTTGCCCAAGGGTTTGCAAAAACTGCAGTTAGAGCGGGCGGGCGAGGAACCTGCGCCACCGTCGGCTGATGTATTGCAGATGTTTGCTTTGCAAGAGCCGGGTACAGTCCCCTTTGTGGTGCCTGCAGACGATGAGCGCAATCATGTGGAAGACATCATCATGTTGGCGCAAGGTGGCCCTGTGTTGCCGCCTGAGGGTTTGTCGCTAAAAGAAAAAATGGCGCAAATTGAGAGAGCATTCATAGAGCAAGCCTTGGATCGATCGTCAGGTAACGTCTCCAAAACAGCCCGTCTGCTGAATTTACAGCGGACTACCCTAATAGAAAAAATCGATAAATACCGCCTTCGTTCTGCGTAAATAATTATGTCTAAGCCTCAAATTCAAAGCGGAAGTGTGATCGGTGTTGTTGGCGCCCTGGTGCTTATTGCACTCGCTACTGGCGGTAATTTTTTACAGTTCGTCGATATACCGGCAATACTGATTGTGTTTGGGGGCACCTTTTTATGCGTTCTGTCCAAGAGCACGCTACCCGAATTCAAGAGTGCATTTAATACCGCGCGTGAGGCAGTATCGCATTCGCCTACGCGCTTAACCGATCTGATCGATGAAATGATAGAAGTCGGTCGTGTGGCTCGTTATAACGATCGTTGGATGGTATTACTTGAGGATCGTGAATACAACGATAGGTTTATCGCCAAGGCAGTTCGTTTGTGGGTGGATGGTCTGGAACCAGTGCTCATGAAAGATGCTTTGTTACGTGAACTCGCTGAAGAAAAAACACGCTTTGATAATGCACGTGATTTTTTTGCTTACGCCCAGGAATTGGCCCCTGCTATGGGTATGATAGGCACGCTATTGGGACTCGTGCTCATGATGGGTAACATGACTGATCCGCGCGCCATAGGCCCGGGTATGGCGGTCGCCTTACTAACGACCCTGTATGGCGCCATACTGTCCAACGTGGTGTTAGGCCCCATGGTGCAAAAAATTATGGGCCACGGTAAGCGTGTCAAAAATAATTATGAGCTTGTGATTGCGGGAATGATGTTTCTGCAAAAAGGTGGCGACCCACGCATGCTGCCTGATCTCTTGCTAGGCAATCTCAAACAAACAATCGAACCTGAGCCCGAGCCTGAGGCTTTGCCTGTCCCAGATCCTGAACCCGCGCTCGAGTTACCATCGGCCGAAACACCGACAGCTGAGACGGACACCAAGTCCTGAATCTGATGGCCACCGAAACAGACGTTGCAGTCTTAGAAAAGCCTGAACATCAGTCGATGTTCGCTGCGTCTGATTTATTTGAAGATGATGATCACATGCAGCACCCTCGCCATCCTTGGCCTACGTGGATAGTCACGTTTGCCGACATGGTCACGCTGCTGATGGCGTTTTTTGTTTTACTCTTATCATTTTCTGATTTAGACCCCACTCGTTTTCGTGATGTCAGCGGTTCGCTGCAAAAATCCCTGGGCAGTGACATGGCCCCCCCTGTAGTGGTGGCTCCACCGACTGACACACAACTAGCTGCAGGCGGGCCATCAATTAACGGTGGCCCTGCGACTGAAGCAGGCCCGTTTTCAGAACAACTCGCCAAAGACCTCGGCAAACTCGAAAAAGAACTCTCTACAGACTTAGTAGGAAAAAAAATTCAACTGCATGCAGAAAACGGCCGTTTGGTTTTGCAATTGCCAGAGCGTGGCAAGGGTGTGCTGCCTCAAGAGTTAATTGATCTGTATGCCCGTATCGCTGATGCTCAGGCTCAGGTCGAGAGCGTAGTCGAAGTGCGCGAAGGTATAGAAACTGCGGATCGAATGGCAGAAACAGCGCGGCAGTTGGACAAATTACGCGAGGCCTTAAAGACAGAAATTGTTAAAGGCCAGGCGCAAGTAGAACGCGATGGTGAACGTATCGTGATTCGCCTGGTAGTGCAGGGCAGTTTTTATTCCGGTAGTGCAGACTTAGCTACCGAATTTATGCCTGTGTTGAAAAAAATTGGTAAGACCATTACCGAAGCTGGGGGCCGCATCATTATTGAAGGTCATACCGATGATGTGCCTTTGTCCGGGCATAACCGCTAGCGCTTAATGGTGAGGGGCATGGCAGATACCAAGCCAGTTTCAGCCAACGATACGCGCGAAGGCCGTGCTAAAAACCGACGCATAGAAATACTAGTCGATGCGTTTGGTAGTTAAGCCCTCACTGAGCCGGTAAATATTACTCCGGCTTAGCAACCGTAGGTTTGGAGTAAGCGGGTACATCAGCACTCGCATTACCCGTGGGGCGTGATTGTTCACGGTTATACGCCACGCTACGCTCTTTGGTTTTGCCCTCTTTGTCGCGCTCTTTTGCTAGTTCGCGTTCTTTGGCTAATTCACGCTCTTTAGCTAATTCACGTTCGCGTGCGGCTTCGCGTTCTTTGGCTAACTCGCGGTCACGCGCGGCATCACGTTCGCGCAAACGATCTCGCTCGCGAGCCAGATCGCGTTCTTTGTCTTTGAGTTCTTTATCACGGCGCGCATTGGCTGCAGCTTGTTCTTGAGCGGCTTTTTCTGCTTCCAACACACGAGCTCGTTCTTGCTGCTGCTGTAGCTTGGCTAAACCTTCAACATCTTTTTTTATCGATTCGACGTTGGATACCGAGCCTTGCAGGTTATTGACTTGCCCAGACAAATCTTTGACTGATTTTGATTGTTCTTTCAGTAGCGCATCCAGGCTGCTGAGTTGTTGAAGCAGGGCTTTGTTAGCTGCTTCGGCGCGCGCAGCTTCTGCTTTGGCTGCTTCGGCCTTTGCTTTTGCTAATTCAACTTTTTTAGCGGCATCTGCGCTACTGACCTCAGTTTTTTTCGCAGGCGGTTCTGGCTTCTCTGCTTTTTCTATCGGCTTCGGTGCCGCAGGTTCGGGCGCTGCTGGCTTTCCTGTAGGCTCGGGTGCTTTTCTCGGCGCACCTTTGGCGATATCAATAATCGTCGCAATCTTTTCTTCTATGGCTTGCTGAACGGATTGCGTGCTTTCCTGTTTGAGATTTAGTTCAGTTAATTGTGTGTTGATATCGTCCATGGATTCCATGCGACGCTTGAGATCAACCGCGCGCTTACCCACAGCCAGCATCATCTCATCGAGTTGTTCTACCTTGGCTTGCAATTGCACAGCGATAAAGCTGAACGTACCTGCACAACCTACCAAAATAGCGGCCACCAAAGCTAAAACCACTTTCGATTGGGTGGATGTTTTTTGTGCCCCGTCGATCAGCTTTTCAGCAGCTTTATTGAGTTGACCGCCAGTGGTGGTGACATGCGATGCTGAGCGATTCGCCACTTCGGCAGCATCCAGCACGATAGTCATTAAAGACTCTAGCTGTTGCGATGCTGAGCGATTATTTTCAACCAGAATTTGGACTGCTTCGAGTGCTCGATTAGCCGTATTCTGAGAGACGGCAATGGTGTCACCGGATGCCTCGTTCTCGTTGAGCTCATCGTCAGGCATAACGCCAGCTTCTTCCTCCGTCATTTGCCGAGGAGGAGGAGCAGGCGAGAACCCATCGTCGCCTGCGTTTTGAGTTTTGTCGTTGTCTGCGTCGCTCATAATGATGACAATCGTTTTTCAAGTTTTTTCGAGGAGGCTTCCAAGCTATCCAGCTCAGAATTTACTTTAGCCTTTGCGTCCTGCAGTTTCTGTATGCGTTGTTCAAGATGAACCGACAGTGCCCATGGCGTGGCCTCTTCAGTTACAGTCGAATTCAACAATGATTCAACATACTCAGATTGCTCAGCCAATTTCGCTGCAATAGCGGCATCTTTACTATCGACTACGACATCGTCTGCAATGTCGTCTGGACTTGCAGAAAATTCACCAGCTAACTCTGAACCGGGTGGTATCAGCGCATGATGATCTTCCATCACTCGCCTATCCTCAGGACCTTCAGCATCCGCAATGACGCGTGCATCCGCTGGCCCATCCGCATCCTGCAGTACTCGTACATCTGATGGGCCATCGCCATCGTCTATGGCTCTAGCATCCGCTGGTCCATCCGCATCGTGCAGTGCTTGCACAGCTGACGGGCCATCGCCATCGTCTATGGCTCTGGCATCCGCTGGTCCATCCGCATCCTGCAGTGCTCGTACATCTGATGGGCCATCGCCATCGTCTATGGCTCTGGCATCCGCTGGTCCATCTGCATCCTGCAGTGCTTGCACATCTGACGGGCCATCGCCATAGTCTATGGCTCTGGCATCCGCAGCGCCATCCGCATCGTGCAATGCACGCGCATCAGATAAACCCACTGCATCGAGCGCAGCACGGGTGTCAATCAGGCCCTCACCATCATCCCATCCGCGACCATCAGACAAACCGTCTGCATCATGCATCGCACGCTGATCTGCGGCGCCCTCGGCATCGTGCAGATGATGCGTATCTATCAGTCCGCTGCCGTCATTGGTTGCACGAACATCAGAAAGACCATCTGCATCATGCATTGCATGACTAAACGATTCGCCTTGCGCGTCATGCGATGCACGCTGATCATTGACGCCCTTTTGATCATGCGTTGCATGACTAATGGACGGTCCTTCTCGACGGTCATTTATCGATCGCGTATCACCAGGACCATTTTTTTGGTCTGTTAGTGAACGTGTATCAGCAGCCGGTCCCTTGACTGGTTTTTTCTTTTTGCGTAGTTCATGCTCGCTGACAGCTGTCTCAACTGAACGACCGCCACGAAATACTTGGGCTTCTTCTTCAGACATTACCTGCCTCTATCCACAGCACGATTCACCTTAGCGGCTACTCACCAGCGCACGCTGGAGAGACTTCACAGGGCGTAGCCACGGATCGGCGGGTACGCCTGGCCTGGCAGCAAATCCTTCGGCTTCTTTTTGTGTTGTGAACGGCCCCGAAAGGACCACGTACTTCACTCCTTTATCCGGCGTTTTTACGGCTGCTATACGACCCTTGTTTAATGCTGCGTACTGCGCTCGCCATTCCTGTGCCTCTGCCATCGAATTTAGCGAGACATGCTGAACAAAATAACTACCAGGTCGTGCCTGGCGTACAGCATTGTCTGCGCCACGCTCGGACCGAGGTGCCAATGCATCAGCGGGTGACGCTGTGGCGATCGGTGCCGCTGGTGTAACGGCCGGCACAGGCTGGGTTACAGGCGTGTTTAGCGCGGTTTCGGCTTTTGTTTCTGTTTTCTGTTCAGCTTTAGCATCAGCTTTCGGGGCTACGATTTCCGCCGCAGGCTTGGTATCGATAGCTGCGGCAGCTGCTTCAACTGCCGGACCCTTGTCAGTCGCATTACTCTTATCGACTACATCGGCTTGTGGCGCCGGAACTGTAGTGGTGTTTTCTTTGGTGGCTGCTCTGGCTTCCTCAAGCTGAGCTGTGGGTGGTTTACCCGTTACGCTGACGACTGCATTCATTGCCCACTCGGGCAGCTTGGCCTTGAGCAGGGGAGAGCTGTACAGCATGGGGCCCAAGCGCTGGGGGAACAATAAAATGATCACGGTGATGGTGACGATAAGCACGATTATCAGAGCGCCGATCCATCGAAATAGAGTAGGCAGAGGCAAGCGTTGGCGAGTAACCGGCGGTGTCTCATGCGTCGGCTCAGCTAGCGTGGCTGGCTCAGCCATGGTTGGTTCAGTTCGTTCAGTTGTGCCATGCAGTGCTTTCTGACGCATGGCGGCTAGTTCACCGGCCGAGATCACATTTTTTTCTTCGACGGCTGCGTGGGCCATAGTGTTGGCGGGCAAAGGATTACCAATAACCGCAGCTTTGGCTGGTTTGGCGTAACCAGTGCTGGCCAAGACTTTTTTGACTTCTACGTCAAAACCGGCAGCGCGTGCTATGTCAAGCAAGGCTTCGCCTTCTTCGCGTGTCGGTGTTTCCAAAGGCCAGCGCATTAAGCGTTGACCAAATTTTTCCAGATTTTTTTCGTGTAGCTGCGACCCCATTTTATCTACCAGCAGCACGATAGATACATGCGCGCCAGGAAAATCTTGTATCAACCGGGACATCAGTTGCATATCACGTTCACTGATGGCCTTGGCATCATGCGCAAGCAAAACGCGGCGAGGAGCCAGCGAAGTTTGTGCATTGCGAGCTTCGTCAATCGAGAGATCAGCCAGTATCTGATTAAAGCGATCAAGCAGGGCTTCGGTATTTTGTGGCAGAAAAATTTCGACCTGCAAGCCCTCAGTCTTGCGTAGCTTATTAATTAATAATCGACCGTAATGATCCAGCAAGCCATCGTTATCACTAGTGAGCGATAAAGAAAGGCTTTCGTCGCGTATGCCACGCACCACGTAATCAAATCGGCGGCGGTCAGCCGTGCGAAGGAAGATACCTTCGGCTCCGATCAGTTCAGCCATGTCGAGATTTCTGTCCATCAGTTAACCGCCTCCTCAGTTTCGAGCCTACCGTCGGCGTCGAACAGCATATTCGGCGGTAAGGTCGGTTGT
The DNA here is from genome assembly GCA_021298555.1 of Oxalobacteraceae bacterium. Taxonomy (GTDB): domain Bacteria; phylum Pseudomonadota; class Gammaproteobacteria; order Burkholderiales; family Burkholderiaceae_D; genus Pernthalerella. Next base: position 76,260 of record JAJTGE010000001.1, on the reverse strand, counting down.
GGGCGCTGTACGGGTGCCGCACCCGGACGAATGCTGGCCAAGTTAAAGACATAAGCAATCACCTGCGCAACCGCATAATACAAGTCTTCTGGGACAGGGTGGTTTACCTCTGTCGTAAAGTACAGAGCACGAGCTAACGGTGCTGCTTGAAAAATTTCCACGCCATGTTTTTTTGCTTCTTCACGAATACGAGCAGCAATGGCATCAGCACCTTTAGCCAGCAGTATAGGAGCGCTATCACCGTTCGGATCGTAGGCCAGGGCAACGGCAAAGTGTTCCGGGTTAGTGATAACGACATCAGCATCTTTTACTTTGTCCATCATGCGTGCATTCGACATTTCACGCTGACGGCGACGGATTTGTGCCTTGATTTCAGGCCTACCCTCCATGTCCTTCATTTCATCTTTAATTTCCTGCTTGGTCATGCGCATTTGTTTCATGAACTGCCAGCGCTGAAAAGGAACATCTATCAAGGCAATCACGACCAACGCACAGGCCATGATAAGCGATGAACGCGTGAGCATCTCGCCCGCAATCAACATGCCGGGCTCAAGCGCCATTCGGCCAATTTTATTCAGAGTACCAACGTTATCCATCAATACCCAGGCCACTGCACCGCTGACCAGTGTAAATTTAAGCAGTGCTTTACCTAATTCGACAGCGGCTTTCATACCAAACATGCGCTTGAAGCCGTTCATAGGGTTGAGCTTAGAAAACTTGGGTGCAACAGCCCCCATTTCAAATAAAAAACCACCTGTTGCACCGGAAGATGCAATGGCAACAGCAGCTGTTAGCAATAATAATGGAGCAATCAGTAGATAGCTTTCCAGTAATTCATGAGCAAAAATAGCGGGCAGCAAATTCGATGAGTGAACCAGCTTGCGGTCAAAATTAAATCCGGAAGAAAATGCTTCGGACAACTTTGATATCAGCATGCCGCCAGTGATAAGTATCATGCTTAATGCAGCAATCGTAATAGCAGCCGCAGGTAATTCCTGAGAGCGTGCTACCTGACCTTCCTCACGGGCCTTTTGCAGGCGCCGCGAGGTGGGTTCTTCGGTTTTTTCTTCTGAGCTCTCGGACATATCAACTCACTAAACCAACGAGATCGCGTGCATGATTAAAAGCCTGCATCCATAGCCACTGTATGCGGCCAACGATGCCATCCATAGCCAGTATCAACACCAGAAATCCGGCGGCGATGGAGGCGGGAAGGCCAACAGAAAAAATATTCAAACTGGGTGCGGCACGCGTAATGACGCCCATGCCTATATTAATGAACAATAGCGAGACCATGACGGGCAGCGAGATAAGTACTCCGCCGAGAAAAATCATGCTGCTCCAGGCGACTACTTTGCCGAAGGCGACTTGTCCCAAAATACTTTGTCCTATGGGTACCGCAGTAAAGCTGTCGAGCACCATAGAAAGCATAATGACATGACCACCAAAGCCTAAAAATACCAAGGTAGAGAGGATAACGATGAATTGCGCAATAACGGGTACGTTGCCGACGTTAGGGTCGATCAATGTGGCCATTGATAAACCCATAGAGGATGAAATGGTTTGGCCTGCAAGTGTCAGTGCTCCGGTGGCAATTTGCAGCATCAGACCCATCATGGCGCCGATAAATATTTGATTCACGATCTGCAATACGCCGTTGGCAGTCACTGGATCAATCACAGGCCAGTTGACTAACGGATAGATCAAAACTGTGACCACTAGGGCCAACATGATGCGTATAGGCAGGGTGAGGGCGTCGAGCGAAAATAGCGGAGCTGTCACCAGCAAGGCCGAGATGCGTAGCATCGGCCACAGGAACATATAGAAGCGTTCAACGATTTCGGATGCCAGTAATGTCATAGCGTCGCTCCGAACGCTCCTTTTTAATGTAGAGATTAAGAAAACAGCGCAGGTATGCGCTTGTAAATATCTTTGGTGTAATCCACCAGCATTACCAGCTGCCAGCTACCAAATATCGCAAGCGTTGCACCCATCGCAGCGAGCTTGGGTATAAACGACAGTGTTGATTCATTAATCGATGTCGCTGCTTGTATGACGCCAATAAACAAACCCACACCTAATGCAACCAGCAGCAGTGGAGAAGAAATCAGGACGATAGCCCAAAGTGCGCTGCGGCCCAGATCGACGACGGTTGAGATTTCCATGATGGTGTCCTTTTATTTTTCTATTTATTACGGCATCGCGAAGCTAGACGCGAGTGAACCCATTAACATGCTCCAGCCATCGACCAGAACAAAAAGCATGAGCTTAAATGGCATAGATATCATCATTGGCGAGAGCATCATCATACCCATGGACATCAGTACCGAAGAGACTATCAAGTCAATCACTACAAACGGTATATAGATCAGAAAGCCAATAGTGAACGCGCTTTTCAATTCTGATGTCATGAAGGCGGGTACCAGCGTAGTAAACGGTACCGATTCAGGTCCAGTTAATTCGGCTCTGCTGCGTGAAATTTCCATGAACATCGCAATATCTTCTTCGCGGGTTTGTGCCAGCATGAAGCCACGCACAGGTGCTTCTGCAGCAGCCAGTGCTTCTTCGAAGGGCAAACCAGAATTCATGTAAGGCAGGATGGCGTTTTGGTACACATCTGTCATCACCGGTTGCATGATGAAGAGCGTTAAAAACAAGGCCAGGCCTGCGAGTACTTGATTTGGTGGTGTCTGGCCGGTTCCGAGCGCCTGACGCAAAATCGAAAACACAATAATGATGCGAACAAATGAAGTCATCATCAGCAGCATCGATGGCAACAGCGTTAATACTGTCATCAACCCGAGCAATTGCAGGGTCAGGCTGTAGGAAGTTGCCCCACCTTTGCCAGTGACGACATTGACTATCGGCATACCCTGAGCGAATACCGCATCAGGCATGAGTGATGCTGCGAGCAGCACGAGTAGGGTAGTCAGGACATGGCGAGACATAATCAGCCCCCATCCTTGTTTTGTTTTGCAGCGTTCAGTAAATCAGCAAAGCGCTTGGCCAATGGAGCACTAGGCTCGCTCGAAGCGGTGGCCGATACCTGATCAGCTGCCATTTCTTCTGAACTCAGCGGGAAGCCGGCAAGCGTATTAATTTGTTGAGCAGTCACACCAACCAAAATGTCTTCATCTTTTACACGCAGCAGAATGATTTTTTGGCGTGGCCCGATAGATATCGTATCGAGTATGCGGATACGGCGCGGGCTCATACCGGGCAAGCCACCGTTCTGCATCTTCTTGAGTGCAAACAGTACCAATCCCAAAAGGACTAGTACGACAGTAAAGCTAGCGATAAAGGATAACCAATCAGTGGCGTGCATGATGTCTCGCGTGTTAGATGTTGCGCATGCGTTCAGATGCGGGAACAACGCGTGTTAAGCGAATGCCGTAGCGATCATTGACCAGAACGACTTCACCCTGAGCAACGACCGTGTCGTTAACCAGTAAGTCGAGTGGTTCGCCAGCGATGCGTTCTAGTTCAACGACACTGCCTTGTGTTAAGCGAAGCAGATCGCGAATTTTCATTTTTGTGCGGCCAACTTCTACCTTGATAGCCACAGAAATGTTTTGCAATACCTCTGGGTTAATGTGGTGGTGAACTGCCGCTTCGGCAATAGCGTTGTCCTGATCTTGGTCTTCGGTCGCGTCACTCATGATGGATCCTGATGTAGTCGATTGAATTAAATGGTTTCTGGGTTAAGGGATTTTTCTATGCGAATAGCCACATTCGGTCCCGCCATGCCTACCTGGCAATCAAAGGCGGGCAGGCCACCGATATAAACGGTTGCAAGCTCCGGCTTTTTGAAAAATAACAGATCACCTTCTTTGAGCGTTTCTATACGCTCGTAACTATCAACGACCTGACCCAATAAAACCTGCAGCTCGACCATGGAGTCGCCAGCCGCTTTGGTGAGGTCATTACGCCATTTCAAATCAGATTCTGCACTACCATCAGCCTGAACGCGGTTACGTAACAAATCGCGCAATGGTTTTAATGATGCGTATGGATAAACGAGATCGATAAAACCTTTGTTTCCGCCGACACTTTCAGTTTCAAAGCGCGACATGATCACCAGATCATTTTCATCCGCTATTTGTGCAAACTGCGGATTGATTTCTGATCCTACATGCTCGAACGATACGCCTAGCAGAGGTGCCCAGGCTTCTTTAAGAGCACGAAAAAAAACTTCTAAAATGATTTTGATTACACGCGACTCAGTCGGTGTAAACATGCGTGTTGGGGGTAATGCATTTGGATTATCCCCCGGCTTGTCTGTTGCACGACGCTTTTGGTTGCCCGGCATACCGCTGCCAGTACCACCAAAAAAATTATCAAGTGCAGAGAACACCAGTGTGGGCTCAATCATTACCAGTGAAAAACCGCGCAGAGGATTAATACGTATCGTATTAACTGCCAAAGGTGGACGCATATCTTTTAGATAGTCGCCAAAACGTATGATTTGTGCACGCGAAGGATTGATACGTGGGCTGGTGCGTAGCACCTCCATCAATCCCATGCGAAACAGTCGCACGAAACGTTCATTAATCATCTCCAGCGATGACGTATTAACGCCTAGCGTACTGTCCTCGCTGGCCAGATCATGTTTTTTAACACGTGTGGTCAGATTAAAGCCGGTATCGATAGCAATAGTGCCGTCATCGATACCCTCGGAGAGGGCCGCGAGCTCTTCTGGTGACAGGAGGTTGCCTGAGGTTGCCATGACTTTTATCGTTCCAGTCTGTTTATTCTTTGTAACTCGTTTTTACTGAACTACAAACTCGGTAAACATCACTTCTTCGATGCCACCAAAGCCTTCGTATTTTTCGAGTAATGAGTTGATAACCAGACGCAGATCTTCAGCAAGCGCTTTACGGAAATCCGGTTTAAGCAAATCAGCTTCCGTTTTTTGGCGCATCACGTCGAGGATACCTGCACGCAGTGCCAGCTCATGTGTTTTGATATTTTTAATGACGCGCTCATCATAGTGAGTCATGACGGTCAGCGTGACTTGCATTACTTTGCGTGAGCCAGACACATTAGAGAGTAGCGGTTTTTCCAGGGCGTAGTAATTAAACTTCCAACGCTCGGCTTCACCTTCTGGACTGGCGAGTTCTTTTCCTCCGGGATCAGCTGCTGGCTTGCCATGGCTATCAGCGGCAGGGGCCGCATGGCCATCCGCTGCAGGTGCATGACCATCGGCTGCTGGAGCATGACCATCGCCTTGACCTTCCAGTTTTTCCAATTGCGCGTCCACGGCTTCTTTCGGTTTCTTGGAGAAGAAACCGGTTGCAACGAGAGTGCCGCCCACGGACAGTCCGATGAGCAGTAACACTCCGACGACGATTAGAATGATTTTGACCAGCGGACCCTTTTTCTTCGGTTCGCCTTCGGCTTGTTCTTCTGGTGCTGCGGTTGCTTCATCAGCCATTACATCCCCCTACGAGGTTTCGTTACGATTAGACCAAGACATCTAAACCGTTGTCGGTTTCAGGCTTCCTGGTAGTCAAAGTGGCGGTGGGTAGACCGGCGTTTACCGGTGAATTCGTCGAAACCCCACTTACTGCAGTGGACGCCTTTTGACGCTCGGGTGTCGACTTTCCGCCATTTTGACCGTGTTGTCCTACGTTCACATTCAGTTGAGCAACTTCCATGCCTGACTGTGCCAAGGTTTCTTTTAGGCGCGGCAAGCTGTCGACGATTAAGTCTCGGGTCATGGCTTTACTGGCGTTAAAGCTGGCTTCCAGATTGCCGTCTTTCATGTTGAGCTTGATTTCGATATTGCCCAGATCTTGTGGTTTGAGAGTGAGTTCGACGTTCCAATCGCCTTTGGCGATTTGCGCTGCTAAACGCTGACCCAAGGCCTCACCTAGTCGCTGGGTTAGTTTGGCGTACTGGTCTGCACGCAGTTCAGTATTGGTTTGTTGCGAAGCCGACTGGCCAGCACCGGAGCCAGTGTTGTTGCCATTGCTAGAATTTTCAGCATTTTGCTGGCGGTGAGCCCAGATCAGTTGTAAATCTTCGCCGGTAAGTTCGGTACCCAAACTTAGGGTGTCTTTTACAGTTGAAGGCTCTTGCACAGCTCCTAATGATGAGAGCTCACTCATGGAGGCTGTTTTAAACGCATCACCAGTCAAGGCAGCCCTCACTCATGGAGGCTGTTTTAAACGCATCACCAGTCAAGGCAGCCAGCTTTTCTGCGCGATGCAGGATTTGTTTGGTTTCCAGGTGTTTGCTAAATTGAGCAGCTTCATCAGCGCCCAATAGCAGGGTTGCGGCCAGATCATTCGGCGGCGCTTCTTTGCTGACATTTTGTTTCAAAGCAGCGACCGCTGCAGCAGCAGCCACGTCTATCGCTGGTTCATCTGCCGGTTTTGAAGCGGCGTTTAGGGTTAGTTCGGCGGCAGTGAGTTGACCGGGTTGATTGACCGACCAGCGCATACTGCCATTGGCACCCAGGTCAAGCATGCTCATGCCTTGAGCATCCAATGTGGGTTCGAGCGCAACCGGTGTTATCGTCAGGTTAGACACTTTCTCATCGCTAGCATTACCTTGAGAGGCTAACGCTAGCTGTTCTTTGTCCAGCGCCACTGATCCATGCGCTAGCAGGTCATCCTGATCGAGGCTGGCCATGCCATTTAAATCCAGCAAGGCCTTGGCATCCTTAGTGCTGGCAGCATCTGCTAGCGCTAGTACCGATGCCTCTGGTGCAGCATGCTGAAATATTAGTGCCAGAGACGATTCATCCATTCCTTGCGAGCGGGCAAAGGCAAGCAAGCTATCATCATCCATGGTTGGCGTTGTGCTGGTAATGATGTGCACAGCTGGCCCAAGGATTTCGGATGCCAGACCGGCGGCAGTAGGTGCTGCGTTGCCAGCCTGAGCGGCAAGATCTTGCCCCTGTAAGCCTAGCTGCATGGATGAAAACAGGGAGCCAAATTCAGCGCCATCACCCGTGGGTGTGGGAGAAGGCTCTGGTTTACCAGGTTTTTTCGCTAGGTGTGCGGCGTTAACAGACGGATTCGATACTGAGTTCATCGTAATTTGCTTCCAAAGTTGCCTACAAGTGGCATTCACTAAGCAAAAATCGTGTCAGGTCTGAATATCGTCGCTGTGCGGAGCTAGATTGAGGCGGGCAGGGAGCCGCAAAAGGAGGATTTACCTAGCTAAGCCAGGCAGCATAATTATTAAAAAAATAAAACCCGCCCAGGTTGTTACCTGAACGGGTTGTTATGTTTGATACTAAAACTAGTAATCAACCAGCTTAGTTCAGCGCGGTCGACTTGCGCGAGGTTGGAACCAGGGTAGGTACTTGTAGCCACGCACCACGGATTTCGTTCATCAGGTTGTGGACTTCCTGGAGGGCTTCTAAATCGTTATTGGCATTGACATGGAACAGGCGACGGGTCACGTAGCTGTAAAGGTCATTGAGGTTACGCGCGATGTCACCGCCTTTTTCAAAGTCGAGTGCGCCTTGCAGGCCAACCACGATTCGTCCGGCACGCGAGAGGCTCTTGGATTTCTCTGAGATGGAACCGCGCTCCATATGACCGCGGGCGGTAGAGAGACTCTCTATCAGGCCGTCGAACAGCATTTGGATAAGCTGCACATTGTCAGCACCCGAAACACCGGTTGTTACTTTCACATCACCGTAACTGGCGAGGGCTCGTTCTCTCATGTTCATGGTCTGTCGCTCCTGAGTAATTCATTGCGTCAGACCTATTATCGGCAAGGTGCCAAAAGACTTGAGGAAGAGAAACTTTCATTTTTTATGAACTCATTTAAATCAAGCGGTTGGGGTAGCTTCTTCTTTAGTTTTCGAGGTTTCAGCAGCGGCTCGTTCAGCGGCCATAGCTTCGGCAGCTGCTTGAAGCTCGTCTAGCTCGCTGCTGGCATTGGTAGCGGATTCGACCGCAGCTTCATCCGTCTGAGCTAGTTCAGTTGAGTCTTCTGGTGCTGGAAGAGCTGCTACAGACTCAGCATCGGCATCACCCTCAGCCACAGCTTGTTGGTCGGTATCTTCAAATTCTTCCGGTTGCTCGGGTGGGAATTCTTCTTCTTCTTTGTAAGGCATGAGCAGTTTGGATAGCGGATGCGGTGGCAAGCTCGTTGCCGAGAAAATCTCGTCGCCGATTTCGTCAAGTTGCTCGCGCAGGCGATCATGATCTTCATCGGGCTCGGTAATCAAACTGTAGCCAGTCTTGTAGATACCCATAGCAAATTGATGTGGTATCCAGGATTCGATATCGCCACGCAGGGTAGGCACTACCCGTTCGCAGCGCACCGGCATGGAGAAACCTTCACGACCGTCACGCTGGCCTTCTTCAAACAGAATTTCCAGGTGTTTTTGCAGCACCACCTCATAGCGTGGCTTGAGTAGGGCGATTTCTTTAGGATTAATGCCGCGCAGGGGTACGCCCAACATGGCATCCCATAACTCTCTGCCGGACAGGCCACCGAAGGTTTCAGTCGGATTGAATCGAGGCTTCTTGGCGCTCTCGCCAGTTTCTATGTGATTCACCTTTTCCAGCGTGAAGAACACAACGAGCAAAACCCCGACGAGTCCTATCAGTATTAAAAGCAGCAATATGGTGTTGATCTGTTGCGCCATAACTAACCTCTGTTTATCGTGTGCGCGGCTCGGTTTTGAGCTGACTGCGAAGTTTTTTCACATTGGCCGACAGAATTTGCGACACGCGTGATTCGGATACCCCCAGTACTTCGCCTATCTCCCGTAGATTGAGCTCTTCGACGTAATAAAGCGAGATCACCAGTTTGTCACGCTCAGGTAGCTGATCAATTGCGCCTGTCAGGGCTTCCATCATCTGTGCTTCTTCAACGATCGCATCTGGCTGCCGTGAGGACTGATCCGGTAAATTCATCACTTCATCTGTGACGACTTCAATCGAGTAGGTCTCGAACTGCCGTGCGTTACCGCGATCTTTCTCGAAACTATCCAGTTCTACGCCCATGTATTCAGCCAGTTCGGCTTGAGTCGGTGCGCGACCAAGTTCAGATGCCAGTGCCTGGTTGGCTGTACTGTGAGACTTGTTAAAGGCCACAGCTGAGCGGGGCAGAAATGACAACCTTCGCACTTCATCGATCATTGCGCCGCGAACCCGGCTATGGGCGTAGCTTTCGAAGGCGACCCCTTTGGTCGGATCAAACGCACGCGCTGCTTCAATCAGACCGATCATGCCGACCTGAACCAGTTCGTCCACCTCCATGAAAGGAGGTATGCGTGCCTTTAGGTGCACCGCGATGCGTTTAACCATCCCTAAATTTTCAAGGATGAGCGCCTCGTCGGGGCTTTTACCGGCTTTTCCAGTCTGTTCGTATAGTCGGATGGATGGTGGCATGGCTTAAGCCCCTTGGTTCTGCCGTACCAGACGTTCCATGAAGAACTGTAGTCCTCCAGAGACGCCACTGATACTAGGCAGGTGGGTGATGGCATCAGCCAGACGGCGGTAATCGCGAGCACCGGCACTGCCGGGTGCGAATTCCATTACGGGCTGATATTTTTTGAGGGCGGCGAGTATCATCTCGTCGGACTCTATTGAGGTTAAATATTGTAGTGTCTTGCCTAAAAAACGATCACAGACTTCGTTTACACGGCGATACAGCTGAGCTCCCGCTGCCTGGCTGTCTACCATATTGGGTATAAGGTAAATTTCATCGAGTTCGAGGTCGCGTGTCATGACTTTGATAATGCCGTAGGCATCTGCAATCGATGATGGTTCATCTTTAACCACAATAAAGCGACGCTGACAGGCTTCCATAAATGCCAGCACGGAGGGCGCAATGCCCGCAGCGGCATCTAATATCAGGTAATCAATGTCGTCATCAAGTTCAGAAAAAGCTTGCACGATACCAGCGGTAATTGCTGGACTGATCGCCGCCATTTCATGCACACCGGATGCACCAGGCACCAGCATGACGCCCTGACGTGAGGTCACGATGATTTCTTTGAGCGTCTTTTCACCCGCAATCACATGCGAAAGGTTGTACGTGGTCTGACAACCCAGCGCAATTTGTGCATTGGCTAGGCCCAAATCGCCGTCTAACAGCATGACTTTCTTGTTCATCATCGTCAGTGCGACAGCCAGATTGGTAGAAAGCGTCGTTTTGCCGACACCTCCCTTACCGCTGGCGATGCCTATGACTTCAGTTTTGCGTTTAACAGTTTTAGCTTGCATGGGCGGTAGTCTCTTGGCGGTTGACCAGTGCATGAGTGGCAGTGACCACAGTCATTTCATCTTTATCCAGTACTTCGTCGGCAATCAGATTGCTTTCCATTCCGAGTCCGCGTATGGCGAGTGCTACTAGTTCGTTAGCAGTGAGTACTTGAGACCCATCCGAGGCGAGTGGGCTGTGTGATGCGGCTGAAAGCTTGACTGGTTTTTCGCACAGCATTTGCAGCAGCGCCCAGGGTTGGGTGGCTTCATCCATGCGCGAGACCATTAGGCTGGACCAGGCTATCTTCATGTCTGACAGATAGCGTCGTACGGTCGTCATAGACGCGTCCGCCGGCACGATCAAATGCGGGTTAAGTTCTGGGCAGCACGCCATAATTTGTTGCAGTTTTTCTGCGGTCTGCACACCGGGGGTGTCTATCAATACCAGGCGACGCTGGCCAAGTTCAGAGAGTAGGGTTTTGAGAGTTTCAGCATCATTGGCACGTAAGCAGTCCACTCCCGACTGTGCACACAACATTTGTATCTGGCTCCAGGCACCGGCGCGCTGATCGCTGTAACTAATGACGGCGATTGATTCTGCACCTTTGCGTTCGGCTGCTGCACGCGCTAAGCGTGCCACCATTAATGTCTTACCTGCGCCCGCCGGGCCGGCGATTGCATGCACGCCGCTTTGAGGCAGTTTTGCCCAGTGCTCGCCGACGCTTTTAGTCAGATGCAATCGCAGCGCTTCCTTGGCTTCATCCAAATCGGTCATGGTGTTGATATGGTCGACTAGCAAAGTACGCAATGAAACCGGAATACTGGCTTCGGCTAACGCACCAATCAGAGGTCTGACGGCCGCATTGGCTGAACTTTCCGATTGCCAGGTTGCCACGCGTTGAGCCAGTTTGAATTCTTTACGGATAGCTGATAATTCATCGCGAACCATGTCGACTATTTCACGCCCGCGTATGTATTCGCGATTCTGTGATGCGCTTGAAGAATCATTTTCGTTTTCTTCACGGCGATTAGCCTGAACTGATTGTTTGGCGTTGTAATCTGAATCAGTTAGTTGCGCTATCGATCGCTCATCAGCAGCAGAAGCGGTCGCACCTTTTTCCAGCGCTTTAAATGATTGCTGCAGCATGTCACCAAAGCGTTCGCCATCGCCACGTGATGGAGCTTCCACCCAAGGCTCGGCATTAACGTCTACGGCGACGATGACTTCTATCATTCCGTTGGCGCGTGAATTCGACACGAAGAGCACGTCCTGACCATACAGCGCAACCGCCTTTTCGGTGGCCCGTCGGATATCTTTTGCGAGGATGCGTTTAAGTTCCATTTTTTTTCCTGTTACGGCTCGTCTGGTCAGGACTTGGTCTGTGCTTCAACCGTGTAAATAACTTTTACTGCCTGGTCGTCAGGTATTTCTGTGTAGGAGAGCACCGTCATCTCGGGGATGCGGTGGCGAACCATCTTTGACAGCCAGGGGCGAATCGAAGGTGCTACAACCAGTACTGCGGGATTACCGTCGTCTTCAACGACGCGTCCAGCTTCGCGCAGTGCTGCAAACAAACTTTCAGCTAATCCAGGTTCAATCACGACCGATTGTCCTGGTGCGCCATTGGTCAATACGTTATGGAGCAGTTGTTCCAGATCGGGCGCCAGTGTCATAACGGGCAGGTTGTCTTTCATTTCAACCAGCTCTTGCACTATCATGCGGCCCAGTTTGGGACGGACATAGGCAGTCAGTTGTTCGGGGTCTTGCGTTTTGGCCGATACATCGGACAAGGTTTCAACGATGGTGCGCATGTCACGTATCGTCACGCCTTCGGCCAGCAGGTTTTGCAAAGTGCGTGTGATGATGCCCAGGGCCATTTTGCCCGGCACCAGGTCTTCCACTAGCTTGGGCGACTTGGCTGCTAACTTATCGAGTAATTGCTGGGTTTCGTCATGCGAGAGCAGTTCGGAAGCGCTGTCGCGTAATACTTTATTTAAGTGGGTAGCAATTGCCGTGGCCGGATCAACCACCGTATAGCCCAGCGTGCGTGCATAGTCGCGTTGAGCGGGATCTATCCACACCGCTTCCAGACCAAAGGCGGGTTCTTTGGTCGCGATGCCTTCCAGTTCGCCGTAGACTTTGCCTGGATTGATAGCCAGTTCGCGACCACTCTTGATTTCACCACGACCACGAACCACACCGTTTAATACGATGTGATAAACATCGGGATCGAGATTTAGCGCATCGCGTATGCGCACGGGTTGAACCAAAAAGCCCAGTTCAGCCGATAGTTTTTTGCGCACACCTTTTACGCGAGGCATTAACTGCCCACCCGTTTCAGGATTGACCAGCGGTATTAGTCCATAGCCAATTTCCAGACCGATTAAATCGACCTGATCGACATCATCCCAATCGAGCTCTTTAGGAGCCTCGGCTTTCTCATCATCAGCGGCTTGTTGATCGGCTTCCCGGGTGAGCACATCTTCCTGATTCAGCAGCATGAAACCCAGACCAGCAGTGGCAAGAGCCAGTGTTAGAAAAACTAAATGCGGCATGCCCGGCACCAAGCCGAGCACGGTCATGATGGCTGCGCCAATGAAGAGGGCGGTGGGGTTGGCCAGTTGAGTCATGGCCTGCTCGGTCATTGTCTCCGCGGTGGTGACGCGGGTGACGATGATGGCAGTGGCTAACGACAGGAACAGCGATGGAATCTGAGCGACCAGACCATCACCGATAGTTAATAGTATGTAGAGCTTGCCGGCTTCGCTAAACGACAAGTCATGCTGGCCCACGCCTATCGCTAAACCACCGATAACGTTAATTAATAGAACTAACAGGCCGGCTAAGGCATCGCCGGATACGAATTTAGAGGCACCGTCCATGGAGCCAAAGAAATCGGCTTCTTGCGAAATCTCATCGCGCCGTTTTTTGGCTTGTTCTTGTGTGATCGAGCCGGCGTTCAGATCGGCATCAATGGCCATCTGTTTACCCGGCATCGCATCCAGTGTGAAACGCGCATTCACTTCAGAGACCCGGCCTGCGCCTTTGGTCACGACCACGAAGTTAATGATCATCAGGATTACGAAAATAATAAAGCCGACAACATAGTTGCCGGCAATAACAAATTGTCCGAAGGCTGCAACCACGGCTCCTGCGGCATGTTCACCTTCGTGTCCGTTCACCAGAATGACCCGGGTGGAGGCCACGTTTAAGGCCAGCCGCAACATAGTTGCAAAAAGAAGAACAGAAGGGAACGATGAAAAATCCAGCGGTTTTTTTGTACCGATGGCAATCATGATTACCACCACGCTGACGAGAATATTAAAAGTGAACAAAATATCCAGCAGCACCGCAGGTAAAGGCACCACCAGCATGGCCATGATCATCAATACCAAAAATGGAATGCCTAGCCCCGAGATATCGAAGGCTGACAGACGCTGTCGGATTGTTGACATGGAAAGGCTGCTCATGACGATGCTTTATTTAATATTCTTTAAAAATCAATTAGTTAAGATTACTGTTCTTTAAATGTAGATTTACTCGTAGTACTACTAAGCAATTGATGTGCCACCGATTTTCTGCCACTTCCCGGCAGGTTTTTATGGGCAGGAGCATGAAAAAGATGTCATTTAATTATTTTTTGTAGGGCGCATCAGTCTTTACCGCGGGCATTTCGTTAAAGAACCTGAAATACCTGCCGATTAAGCGTGGGAGTAAAGGAATTTTTGCTCACCGAAAATACTTAGGTAAAGAGTGGTCTCGATAGTCCGATCTACTTGTAGTGATGGGTTTTAGAGAAGTAACTGGGTTTACCGCAAGAAGTGTTCCGGGTGGGACGAATGCGATGACGACAAAAAGGGGTGAATCATGAACAAGATGTCCAAATGCAAAATGGTTACGTTGGCTGCGCTGATTTCAGCTTTCCAGACGTTTCCTTCGATGGCGGTTGCTGATAATGCTTCCGCTAAAGCAGATGCCAAGCCGGTTGAATCGGTGAAGCCAGCGGAACCGAGGGCGCCTGCAGTTGAGGCTGCGCGGTCCGAGTCGAAGTTGGAATCCAAGTCTTCGGCTGAGCCTGTAAGCATGATTACGCCGATGATGGAACGTCAGCAGACTATCCGCGCTACCGGCTACGCAGTAATTAGCACGCAGAACCACAAAAATTCGTCACAGCAGCGTTTGATGGCTATTCGTGCTTCCAAGCTCGACGCCTACCGTGCGCTAACTGAACAGGTTTATGGTCAGCAGCTTGATGCAACGACCACTGTGGCTGAGATGATGGTCACGAGTGATACCTTCCGTACCCGCGTACAAGGTGTCATTTATGGCGCAGTGCTCGAGTCGATCACACCGATTGGTGACGATACTTACGAGACCACCATGTCATTGGATGGTCGAGTGGTCAATGATCTGCGCGTTCTGTATCTGAATCAGCTTGCTTCACGCAATCGCTGATCTGTCCTGAAACTACTACGTTGATTATTATGCGTGCTTCCCGCTTCCTTCCCTTGCTCCTGGCCTTGCCGTTGGCCGGTGCAATGGTGTCCGCCTACGCAGGCGACGCACCATTGCCTACCGACCCGCGCAGGCGCCTGGAAGCTTTGCAAAATGCACTCGTTAAGGCTTCCATGGATGGCCAGACGCGAGTACAAACCGCCGCTTGGGTAGATAACAACGGCAAGCTGCATGAAAATACACGTATGAGTTCGGACATGAAAGTACGTGGCGTACGCGTGCTGAATTATCTTCAGGGCGAAGACGGTCCATCGGCAGCCATCATTGCCGAGGGCAGGGGTGTGATGCCTAGTGAAGAAATCTGCCGCGCAAATTTACAGCGTTACCGTCGTGAGGCTACGTTTGATGCCTCACTGCGGATCGCTACCAGTGGAGCGGATCAATATGCCTGGAAAACATTGCTTGGTCAGGCCAAGTCCAAGCTGTTCGCCCGTGCAACGGCGGGCCGTAAATGGTCGCTTGCGCCGACAACCCTGGTTCCAGCCAACGCCTACGATCGCGCGTTAAGCGGAGCGACAGCGGATATTTCTCCGTACCATATGCAACTGGAACTGTTGCCCGCTGGCGCACTGGGTATCGAGCCCGTTCGTCCCGCTGACACTAAGCCCGTATTTCAAAAAGTAATTGGTGCTGCCAAAGATTTTTTCAATGATGATGCTCCACGCCGTGCGCCCGTGCCTTTTGTCATGCGCTTGTCGGTTGTTGAGCGCAATAGCAAACGACTAGTCTGGCAAGAAGCAGTACCTTTGTTTTTCCCTGCGACTGAAATTAGCACCACCAGTCAGCCATTACCGCCTGGTTTATTGTCTGAACTCGATCGTGTACTCGATCGTTGGCAAGACAAAATGGATACTGATTTTGGATGTCGCCCGCAGCAATTTAATGTGATGCCCGAGAGTGCTGTTAATGGCTGGGTCATCAATGGCGGACTCACGGCAGGCTTGGCAATTGGCGATCAGCTGTTGCTAATGAATCGTGAATTTTTGCCTGCTAGAATTTTGGAACCCGATAGTGCCCAACACTTGGCGCTGGTCGAGGTAGTCAGTGTGGACAACGGCAAAGCAATCATCAGAAAAATGAACAAGCTACGAATTAATGCACTCCTTGCCTGCTTACTGTTAGCCATGGGCGGTTCGGTATTGGCCAATGATCCTCCCAAAGAGGCACCCAAAGACGCCAAGAAAGACGAAGATAAGCCAGCGGAACCGGACTTGCCTTCTAAGCCGTATCCAAAAAATGCTGTGCCTAAGGCTTTCTTGCCTAAGTCAGACGAGAAAAAAGAAGCGGCAGCTAAACCGGATGCAGTTCAGGAAAAGCCTGCTGAGAAGCGCGCTGACAAGCCTGCCGATAAGTCCGATGAAAAGCATGCGGCTGATAAACACGATGGCACTCATGATGCAGCTCCCGTGATGGTCGCTCCCAAACGTCGCAAGATGGCACGCGCCTCAACGGCACCAGCTATGAGTCAAGCCACCAACCCAGTGATACAACAAGTCGCTGGCGAGAGCGTGAAATCAGGCTCGTCAGATCGAGACGCGTATGTAGCTCAAGGCAATGACACGCTGGATAAAGTCATTACAAAAACATTTCCAAAGACGCCGTTTTCAATGGAAATAATGCGGGAAGCGTTTGTTCGTGCTAACCCCCAATTACGCCCACCGATCAAGAACGTGAAGCTGCGTGCAGGGCAGGTTTTGCAACTGCCGGATGTCAACATCATGCGCATGGTGGTGATGGGTGAAAACACGGGTGCCACCATGGCCGTTAGTGGTGATGTGTCGTACGAGAAAAAACAGAACTTGTTCATACCTGCTGCAACGGCACCTGTGGCAGTAGCACCGACGGCATCTATTTCCAAGCAACCGATTGCGATTCCGCCATTGCCGGTGAATGTTGCCAGCTCGGGACCGAGGCAAGAAGTCTCTGCCGAGGAAAAAAGTAAATGGGTACGTTATCCCTAATCTTACAAACATCTTGTTTCAGTAATTCGAGTTATATCGGATGTCTGGCACCGAGCCGATTGCGCAAACGGGCCGCATACACCCGATAACGACAGAGATTCGTCCTCTGCAAATGGAAGCCACGCAAGCCCGCGCTATGGGTTTGCGTGACGGCCAGATCATTCAGGGCAGCATGGAGTTACGCGGCGAAAGTTTAAAGCTGCTACTCAACGGTCAGCTGCTGGATCTTCCTCCCGGTTTACGTTTTCGTCCTGGCGATCCTGTCTGGCTCAAAGCTCAGTCGCGCCCGGAAGGCTGGTGGTTACGACTGATAGACCCGCGCCGGGCTGCCATGGCTCTTAAACAACCTCAAACCACTCCCACTCAAACGCCACCAGCGGCCGAACAGCCGACCGCAAACTTAACTACTTCGCGCTTACAGGCTTTGATATTGCGTCCACCAATGTCTCCAACGCTGATGTCGCTATTTGAACCCAAAGAGATAGCCGCGCTATTGAGATCAGCAGGTAATCAAAGTTTGGTGTCATCGTTTTTGCGCATGCGACTTTCTATGGGCAGTGTGACTGCCGGAGCACTACAAAGTGCCGTGCAGGGCTCAGGACTATGGCTGGAATCCATGCTGGCGCGCGGTCAGGCGTCTTCATTACCGGACACAAAAACCTTGTTGCGCCGTTTGATACGCGCTCTGGGTGAGCGTGACCTTCCGCATGCGGTCAGTTTACAAAGAGCGATAGACGATATCGAGGCAGCCCAAGTGGAGTCTTTGTCAGCGCAAGCGCGCGGTGAGCTGGCCTTTGCTTTAGTGATTCCGTTTGCTAATGCCAATCCAGTGTTCATTGAATTTTTTAGACCTGCTCGCAGGCGTAATCAAAAAGAGGCACCGCCTTTTACTGTCAATATTCATACCGATCATCACCTTATGGGGGAGATATGGTTAAAAATGTCATTGCTGGGGAAGTCGCAGATTGATTTGATCGTTTGGGCTATCAAACCTGAGACGGCTGCGCGTGCCAAAAAAAACGTAGCTGAGCTAACTAACGCGCTGCGCGAGTCGGGGTTGGGTCTGAACACTTTTCGGGTATTTAATTCTGCTCGTCCTAGTGTGCCCACGGGATCTTCTCCACCCGGGGCGATGTTGGATATACAAGCATGAATCGCCAGCCACCACCTGATTTGCACAACGTACACGTTGGCCCAACCTCACAAACGCCAGGCACAGACAACGCCCTGGCCCTGGCCATCATGGAAGAAGCAACACGTCGTGGAACTGAAATAGGTAGCGATCCGGAATTGCTGGCCGCACTTTCAGGCATAGGCGGCGAAGAGCAGATACCACGCGAGCTTTACGTGGCTATTGCCGCTGTGCTCGGTTGGGTAGATGGACTGAAATAAATAAGGAGGTTACTGCGGCTTACGTACGAGGGAACTTACGCTTCTTCGTAGCCGCGACCACCGCGAGTACGCGAGATGCGACCCAGACGGTCATAGACTTCAACGGAGGCAGTGGGTCCATCGCCTTGAAGAGTTTGTAATGTGCCACGTATGGCATCAAGTTTACGGATGATCAGGACTTCGTTACGGCGGTGTAGTTCGCGACAGTCTGAAATCAGATTTTTAAAGCCATCCCAGTCAGGATTATCCAGGTGGCTGTGTTGCGTGCCTACGCCGGTTAATAACTGAAGGTTATCGAAGATTTCTTGCTTGCGGATTTGCATGTGATCAAACGCATCCAAGTCCTGAACCTTCAGGGCTTCGAACTCTTGTTCCAGCAGATCATTTAAGGCGAGGGCGTGCTGAACCGAAGCCACGAGCTCTTGGCTGGCGGTCGGTGGCAAAAGATCCTGTGCTGTCGTATTTAAGGGCATCAGCAGGGACATAGTTCAGCAATGAGGGACAGGTGAATTAGCCTATCAATTTTTCCATCGCGACAAAGCTTTCAGCAATGTGGCGTGAATTGAGCGGGTAATTGCCTTCCTTTAGCGCTTGCTTGATCGACTCGATTTTATGGCGATCAAACGCAGGTTCTGCCATTGCTTTTTGGGCAATATCAGACAGCTCGAGCTGATCCTGGCGCGACACGGTTGCCTTGGCTTTAGCCGATTCGGCAGCACTTGCGTCGAGGCTGTCTGGCGACTTGCGCTTCGTTTTGTCGAGCGTGGTTTTGTCCAGTGAAGGACTATTACTGTAAAGGCCTGAAATGGGGTTGCTCATGGTTTTCTCTCGCTTTCGGCATTAAGCCTTCTTTTCCTGTCACATCGAATATCGGTATCGGCTAAAAGAACTTTAGCCCTTTTTTGAATTTATTTTCATAAACCCGGAAATAGTTATCTTAATTATATTAAACATCCTAATTCAGACGCCTTTTACGGCCCCTTTGCCTGTAATTATTCCTGAAAAAACATAGCCAGACTCTGTATTACGTAACTTAATTTGCTCATGCAGGCGCCCATCTTGCAATGCTTCGACCCTAACAGAGATCATGAATTCCGGGGGCCGGCCTATGATAATAGTGACCAAGTCGCCTTTTTTAACCATCAGGGCAGGGCGCAGGTCGCTAGTGCGTATAGCTTCGCCGGCGCGGATGGGGCGCATCAGCTCCGAGCCATCGAGTCCGGACAGATCAAACAGATGCGTACGATTTATTTTTTCGGCATCAAGTCGCTCCAACTTGAGTAGCTCAGGCTTAAGAAGTTGGCCTGCTCCCAGATTGCTGGAGGCAACCACGACTAGTCGGTTTTCTGCGATGTCGGTTGTCTGAATGATCTGGCCAGCGGCAATGTTCTTGTTCACCCTGGTACCGGGCGCAATTTCTGTCGCAATCCAGGCTGGGGAGTTGCCACCGGCGCCGGGGGCAAGGTCTACACGCTCTATGGCCGATTCGGTCATCAAGTCCCCCGCTTTAAATGCCAGTTTGGCACGCACGGCCTTTTGTCCTTTTTCCAGGTCATGAACAACCACTGGCTGACCCTTGGCTAGTGGTCGTTTCACTTGACGACCTACCAGAGGTGCTTTTTCGTTAAAACTTCCGGCCGTAGCAGAGGCGACTGCTTTCATTTCTAAATCAGAATCTTTGAGTGCCATTCCCGGAGCAATGTCGCGATTGGTAACCACGATTTCTAGTGGTTGCTGCTGCTGGGTAAAGCCAACTTTGACGAAGATTTGCCATGCAGGTTTATTGCAGCGTGCCCGAACATTCTCCTTGTTTACAAAAGGATAATCAAAACTAAAACTACCTCCGCAGGGCTGAACCTGCACGCGCGGATCAGGCGCGGCCATCTTGACCTGTTCAGCGGCGACACCCGACTGAGCAGCGACCCAATTGGCAAGCGCAGCTTCCAAGGCCTCTTGCGGAGTCGCAGCCAACACCACTTGCGAGCCCAAGAACGCTAGGGCAAGCAGTAGTCTGAACAAGACTCTCACCAGATAAGGCTGATTATTCATCGCGGATCACTTAGTAATTTGTTCATGGTACGGGCTTTGCTAAATCCTTATGAAAACGATGTCTGCCTGTTGAACTTCCGACAGTCATGGCAACTACAGCAAGAATGGTTCCAGCCAGAAAAGATCAGAAATCATGGAAATACAGTCAAAAAATAGCGATCAGATAAACGATATTGTCAAAGAGAGAACGCGTAAGCGCGAAAGCGCGCCATCGACGTCTTTCCGTCAGGTGGTGGAAGAGGCCAACCGGGAAGCGACCTCTACGCTGAGTGTTCAGCGCGGCGATACGCTTGTTAGCCTGACGCGCAATTTTTTAGGACAGTCAGCAGCCCAGCTTAACAAGGGTCAGATTTATGATTTGGCCAAAACACTGGCCAAAGAAAATGGCATTGCCAACCCCGATCGCATCATGCCTGGACAGCAGATCACAATAACGCCCATGTCCACGCTGGCGGCATTAAAACTACGGCAGGGATTGGTCGAGGGTGTACAGCTGACTAAGGAATCTACGCAGAGCAGTGCGCCGGTGCTGGACAAGACACTGGCGCGCGCGGTGTCCAAAGGTTATCTGCAAGCGCAAGAACAGCATTCAGTGCGCGATAAAATTTTGCAGCTCGCAACAAGCCATGGTTTTTCACCCGATGATTTTGCACGCACAACACTGATGGAGTCGGACGGTATGAATCCGCGAGCTTCGAATGGCAGCTGTCACGGCATCATACAATTTTGCTCGGGTGGGAATCGGGGTGCAGCCAGCGCAGGTTATGCAAACGATCCCAAAGAAATACTTTCTTTATCTGTGATGGATCAGCTGGATTTGGTGGATCGTTATTTTACCGACACCAAGCTTAAAGATTACGGGCCAGCGTCACTCGACACTCTTTATCTGACCGTCTTGACTCCGAATGCACGTAATGAAACTCGCGCGAATGTCCCATTGAACATTGCCGGTCGACAGGCAGCCGCATTGTATGAAGGTCGCGATCAAGCGGGTGTCATTACACGTAACTCCATCATCACAGGTCTTAAGCAAAATGCACGTGAGCGGCTCGGTGAATTCTCTGTAGCACGTATAGAACGAAAGATAATGTAAAGCAGAAGCAGCTCAACACGTAGTTAGTGTGAAGTCCATGATCTGACAAACTCATCATGGAATAACGCACTGAGTTAAGAGCATGCACTAAACGTCATCTCACAATAGACGAAGTGAACATGCGTACACAGGGAGGCAAATTCTTGCCACCTTCTAAAGTAAGTCGGTTAGCGACTTCATCCGACGGCAAATAGTTGCCGCCTACCCCCTCAGAAATGGTCGTATTCCCGCCAAAAAACGAACTGGCACGGCGCTTGCAATGGTCGGATCGACAGCTGGAAACTTGAATGAACTGTCGGCAATCCGGCTTAAGCGATTCCAGTACCGAGTAGGGGACACAGTATGGATTTATTGAATAACGCACTAGGGATACATGACAAAGCGCTGCGTGTGCGAAATCAGCGCATGGAGCTACTTGCCCGAAATATCGCCAATGAAGATACACCGCACTTTAAAGCGCGTGAATTGGATTTCAAAACCGTGATGGCGAAATTTGAACCAGCGGAATCACTGGCAGCGACTAACCAAACGCATTTTGATTATGGCGACGACAAGCTTGATGACGATGGCATGCGCTATCGCGTTCCATTTAATGCATCAGCTGACGGCAACACCGTAGAAATCACCGTTGAACAAGCCAAGTACGGTAAAGCAGCAGCCGATTATCAAGCCACGCTGACCTTTCTTGAAAATCGTGTCAACAGTATTCGTAAAGCATTGAGAGGAGATTAATCAATCATGCCTATGTCCATAGATAACATTTTCGGTATCGGCGGAACAGCACTGCATGCGCAGATGATCCGTATGAATACCACCGCATCTAACCTGGCCAATGCAGGAACCACTTCTGCTACCGAGCAAGAGGCGTATCGCGGTAAACGCACGATATTTAAAGCATTGATGGATGATCAGATGACCAATGCAGGTTCGCCCTATGTGGGTGGCGTGAAAGTCGACAAGATTGTTGATGACACAAAACCTGTACCACGTGTTTATGACCCAGGTAATCCGTTAGCTGATGGCGATGGTTTTGTTTTTCAGGCCAACGTGAATGAGGTTACTGAAATGGTCGACATGATGGCTGCTTCTCGCTCGTATCAAAACAACGTGGAAGTCGTAAATACCGCACGCGAGCTGATGATGCGTTCACTTGAAATTATTAAAGCCTAAGGAAGACTGATATGGCAACCCCTTTAACTGGTGCAGCCCAAGCTACCTCGACCTACACGCTGCCGTCGAATATAAAAACAACAGCACAGGCCAAGACTGAAGCAGAGAAAAAAATACTGGAAGGTGATGGCGGTGGGATGGGCCAGACGGCATTTTTGACACTGTTTACAACGCAGCTGAAAAGTCAAAATCCACTCGACCCCATGAACAACGAAGCTTTTGTATCGCAACTAGCGCAGTTTTCACAGTTAGAAGCGACCACAAAAATGGCGGACAACGTTCAGAATTTAGTGGCATCCATGTCGAATGAGCGCATGAGTGCAGCCAGTGGTTTGATCGGTAAAAAAGTCGCTATAGCAGATGGCAAAGCCATACTCACTAATGCTCAACCTGTTGATGGCGTTGTAGCACTTGAAAAAGATGTGGATTCTATTTCTATCAAAATATTTGCATCAGATGGATCCTTGGTTCGTACTGGTGAAATTGGCCCGCAAAAGCAGGGTGATTTCCATTTTGCTTGGGATGGTAAAGATAGCAGTGGCGTTCAGATGGCCGATGGTGTCTATCGTATCAGTGCCTCTGTAACTAATTACGGAAAATCGAGCACGGCAAAAGTAAGCACGATGGCGCCTGTGCGCACTGTGACTACAGATGCAACAACCGGCGATATGCAGGTTGAATTTGATGATGGTTCAACACAAAGCATGTCGCAAGTTAAACGCGTCGGCCAATAAATAAACAATAGCTAACTAGTACTTCAGGAGAAATACACATGTCTTTTTATACCGCTCTGACAGGCTTGCAAGCCGCTACCGCGCAGTTATCCGTTACAAGTAACAATATTGCCAACGTGGGCACCACCGGTTTCAAGCGCTCGCGCGCAGACTTTGGTGACATCTTTGCGACTTCACCGTTGCAAAAAGCGTCTTCGACCATCGGTCAGGGTGTGGCTATTAAACAGATCACACAGGAATTCAGCCAGGGCAATATTCAATTTTCAGCAAATTCATTGGACATTGCGATTACGGGCGATGGTTTTTTCCCATTGAAATCAGCAGACGGTTTGCAGGACATTTATACGCGTAACGGCACCTTCTTATTGGATGACTCGTTCAATGTCGTTAACGCAGCAGGTCAATCACTGATTGCAGCGGGGGTTGACTCCTCTGGTAAAGCGGATTTGGATAACCTATCAAAATTAAACATACCGCGTAAAACAACCGGCGATGCTATTGAGACATCTGCTATTACTTTGGGTTTGAATTTTCCAGCTGATGCGCAAGTCATTAACAAGCCATTTGATAAAAATGATCCAACGTCATATAACAAAACAACGGCTGTTACCGTCTATGACGCCGGTGGTAATGATTATCTGGCGACGGTGTATTACGCAAAAACTCAGGTGGCGAGTGCGACGGACCCTACCAGTAAGTGGCAAACCTATGTGTATATCGGTGACACTAAATTACAGGAAAATCTGATTCAGGCTAATACCAGCGGCGACAAACTCTATGTAAACAAGTATGGCCAGACTTTACCAGAGAGCAAAATTCCACCCGAGAGTATTGCCAGGGGTATTACTAAGCTGGTTCATTTGGATGATCTTAAAAATCCTATCGATTCAACGCCAGCGGCATTATCCGGTCAGCAAATTGATGGAACAATCAATACAAACTTTAAAAGTGGTTTGAATGTTTACAACACCCTGCAGTCGCAAACATTAGTCAATGTAGGTGGTCAGACTCAGTTAATTGACGCAACTAACTTGGTGGGCGCAACAGGTAACCTGGAACTCACCTTTCCAACTGTTGCAGGTGCTATTCAACTTCCCAGCCCGGTAACCATTGCTTTAGCAGGTACAGAAACAAAATTTGAAATAGCCAGCCTGATTGCTAATGCGATAGCCGCAGATGATACTTTTAAAACAGTAGGTGGTTATCCGGGTCGTAGCGTGGTCGATGGAAATGATGGCACGGTTTCAGTCATTTTTTCCAAAGCAGATGATGCCAACGGTGTGGTTGATCCACTGACAGGTATAGCTGCTATTCCCCTCATCAATGTAAAGTCTTCGCTGAGTGAGCAAAAAGCAATCGAAAAGTATACAAAAAATTCCATCGCGTTTGAGCTCAACATTGATGGTGCAAATAGTCCACAACTCATCGATTTAACTTATCTGAATGATTTAGCTGTTACGAAAAATTTTACTGGTGTTGATATTGCGCGAGAAATTACGAATCAGATTAACAAATCCTATGGCGATGAACGCTTGTTTGATTTTAGTCAGGGCGATCTGCCTGGCTTTGATTTGGAAAAAGGTCTCAATTCAGGAACCTTAATGAAATTAAAGCTGGTTAATCCTTCCATTGAGAATGACGCCAGTCCAGAACTCAACATTCAGTTTGGTCAGATTAATACAGCTTTAGACTCAAGCATCGTTCCGCAGCCACCAGGTAGTGCCGCCGGTTTAGCATCGGATGGTATTTTTTACTTTAGTGATGTCAGCAAAGTGACGCGTGATGAGGCTCTGGAAGCAATTCAGACCATTGTTCAGGCAGCTGCCAATGCGGGTACGGCGGGAAGTGATCGATTTGAAGATCTTGCAGTAAGTTATAACGCCCAGCTGCAAACATTTACCTTTAAAAATAACAGTGCGACCAATTTAGAAATCTATGCCAGCTCACCGAACCTTGCTATCAAAGGATTGATGGGGCTGACAGCCACTGAAACTTTAGTGGATTCTTCCACCGGTGCATTTGGTGCCAAAGTTATTCCGAATGGTAATTTAATTAATCCAGTGGTTGAGCAGCGTTATGGCACCGTGGTTTCCTTTGATGAGGCAACCCGTCGCTTTACTATTTCTTCCGGTAGTACAGGTGATACGTCCAGCGTGGAGTTGGCAAGTGCTTCTGCTAATGCATACAACCTGTTTGGATTTGCAAAAGACCAGGTGACCACATCATCGATACCTTTTCGCGGTGTTATTTCTGAGCCAGCAGTATTAACCGGAGATACTATCGGCCTGAATTTGGACAATAAATTCCGTGTCGATGCCACCAATAATCAATTTGTTGTGACAGTCGATAACGTGACTGGCCTAATTGAAATGCCACCAAAAGCAGATTACACGATTGAAGGCTTTCGTCAGGAACTAGAAAATCGTATTAATGCACTGGCCGATAACTTTGGTCGTACTGTCAACGGCGTCAAAGTTGAAGTCATGACTGCAGAAAATGGCACCAAACATTTCAAAATTTCTACGGGCACCACAGGCAATAACTCGTTTCTTAAAGTCAGCGGCAATAGTATTTGGGGACTGGATGGGCTCGAGAGCGTGCGTGGTAAAACCAATGTATGGCAAGAACCCAAGCAGGCAAAAAATTCTGACGGTTTTCCGTTATATGTGAGCCGTGAGGGAACAGAGACAACAGATCCTGGTGATTTCTCTGAAGATGAAACACGTGATTTATGGTCACCCGTATTTTATGACAATGGTGAATTAAGCTTTAACAACAAGGGTGATTTGTTATCACCGAATGCAGCCATCAGTTTTAAAAGCACGACGATTGGTGCATCCGGAGCTACTTTGCAATTCTCGATTGATTACGGTATCTCCACACAATATTCATCACCGTTTTCCATCAAAAAACAAGATCAGAACGGTCGCCCTGAAGGTGATTTGATTGGTGTGGATATCGGTGATAACGGTCTTGTAAACGCCAGCTATTCCAACGGCACCACCAAATCGTTGGCCAAAATTATTTTGGCTAACTTCTCTGCTGCCACAGGCTTGCGTCAGATTGGTGACGCCAGCTTTTATGCCACCTCTAAATCAGGTGAAGCGAAATACGGTGAAGCCGGCGCCGCTGGCTTTGGCACGATTCGTGCTGGTGCACGTGAGCGAGCTAACGTTGATTTGACTAATGAATTGGTTGAGTTGATTACAGCCCAGCGTAACTTCCAGGCGAATGCCAAGGCGATTGAGACAAACAACACCTTGACGCAAGCCATTATCAACATACGGGGTTAAAACGCTTAGTCGCATAGCTGCTTAACCACACACCAGAGAAACCGATATGGATCGTTTTGCCTTTACTTCGATGTCTTCTATTAATGAGCGACGCGTACTACGCGAGCAGCTCAATAATGAATTGGCAAATGTATCGACTGTCGGTTTCAAAAAGAGCTACGAAAACGCCATGATCGCTGTGAAGGCCGAAGGTGATGGCTGGGATTCGCGCATACAGCCCTTCATAGAAAAATACAATGCCGTGAATTTAGATCAGGGTCACTTAATGGTCACGGGTAACAAGCTCGACATTGCGTTGACTGAAAAAGCAGTACTTGGCGTGCAAGCAAAAAATGGTGAATTGGCATTCACGCGTCGTGGTGATTTGCATTTGAATTCACAGGGTGTTTTAGAAACAGGATCAGGTAACGTGGTTTTATCAGAGCAGGGTAATCCCATCACTATTCCACCGGGCTTGGATTTATCGATCACCAAAGAGGGTGATATTTATGCGCGTGATCCACTACAGCCGCCAGAAGCTCCATCGGTGCTGATTGCACGAATGATGACCCGCGATGCCAGTCAGATTACTTTGCAGCGCAGAGAAGATACGTTGTACACCCCGCACATACAGTTTCGCAACGCGAATGGTGACTTTGCCAGCGGTCCAGTACCGCCACAGATAGTGCCAGGCGCCTTAGAGGCCAGTAATGTCAATCCCGTTACGGCGATGGTGAAATTGATAGATTTTTCACGCTCATTTGAGACACAGATTCGTACGATTAAAGAGGCCAAGTCACTTGACGAGGCAGGCGCCAGCATGCTCAGGGCACGTTGATTTTGTAACTAATAGCACGATAAAGAACACTTAAAGAGGGAAACACATGGATGCTTCAATGTGGGTAGCTAAAACCGGTCTGGATGCACAACAGACTCGGCTGAACGTCATCTCCAACAACCTGGCTAACGTTAACACTACAGGTTTCAAACGAGATCGCGCTATGTTTGAAGATCTGCTCTATCAAAATATACGCCAGGCGGGTGGTCAGACATCACTTACTACTCAAGCTCCTACTGGTTTGATGCAGGGTACGGGTACTCGCATCATCGCCACTGAAAAAATTCATGCTCAAGGCAATATGATCAATACCCAGAATGCTCTGGATATTGCGATTAATGGCGAGGGTTTTTTCCAGATCACACAAGCCGATGGCACAACAGCCTACACGCGTGATGGCTCTTTCAAACTTTCCAGTACGGGTCAGTTAGTTACATCGACAGGCCAGCCCTTGGCACCAGCGATTGTTATTCCAGCCAATGCATCCTCTATCACCATAGGTGAAGACGGCATAGTGAGCGTGGAATTATTTGCTGGTGGTGGCGCTCAGCAGTTGGGTCAAATACAAACAGCTCGCTTTATTAATCCACCGGGACTCACACCTTTGGGTGGCAATCTCTACAAAGAAACAGTAGCTAGTGGCGCGCCTCAGTTACTCAATCCGGGTACACAGGCCGCTGGCACCTTACGTCAGGGCATGCTGGAATCATCCAACGTCAATGTCGTAGAAGAAATGGTCAACATGATAGAGACCCAGCGCGCATATGAAATTAACTCCAAGGCAATCTCTGCTGCTGATGGCATGTTGAAATTCTTGAACAACAATCTCTGATCGGGACTTTGATGATAAAAATTAAATCGTGCGCTCTGCTGGCACCATTAACAACAGTGATGTTGTTAAGTGCATGCTCAGGCCCTATGCCTTTGGCACATACGTCTCAATTTGGTCCGGTGCAGCCGCTACCACGTGAATCAGTCAAGCTAACGACCGGCGCAATTTTTGCCGCTGACAGCACCGATATGTGGCAGGCCAAGCGCAGAGATTATCGGGTGGGTGACATTATCACCGTCTTATTAAGTGAATCGACTCAAGCAGCCAGAACTTTAAATAATGAGACCAGTCGTGAAGCGACTAACGATGTGGTACCTGCCGGACTGACTAATCGCTTATCGGGTTTGAACGGTGTGCTCGGGGGTCTGAAAACCGATGGTGGGAAAACGACGAGTAAAGGTAAAGGCACGGCAGATCAGCAGGCTTCCTTAACAGGTTCGATTGCGGCCACTGTGGTGGAAGTACAGGCTAATGGCAATCTGGTTATACGTGGTGAAAAACAATTATCGATGTCCGAAGGTGGTGAGGTCATACAGGTTTCAGGCGTAATACGTCCTGATGATGTGAGTGCCATCAGTACGGTGCAGTCGCGTCGTTTAGCCAATGCACAAATTGCGTATCGCGCCGCGGGTGATTTGGCGAATGCTACGCGCGCTGGTTGGGGTACTAGCGCCCTCTTGAAATTCTGGCCCTTCTAATCATGAGAAAGCCAATAATGAAGAATCGTTTTATTAAGCAAATTGCTAGCACACTGATAGTGGCGCTAGCGCTAGTCCATCCGGCGCAAGCAGATCGCGTAAAAGATCTGGCCTCGGTAGCCGCTGTGCGCAGTAATCAGTTGGTGGGTTACGGCATAGTCGTAGGACTGCAAGGTACTGGAGATGGTGCACAGGTAGCATTTACTGTGCAGACAGTTCGATCTATGTTGGTCAAGATGGGTGTGGGTTTAGATGGCCCATTATCAGATTTTGAACGAGCCGCTGCCGCCGCAGGCCGTATGGATGTGCAAAACGTCGCAGCGGTTATGGTGACTGCTGAACTACCTGGTATGTCTAAGCCGGGTCAGCGTATTGATGTCAACGTAGGTACTCTGGGTAAAGCCAGTAGTTTGCGTGGCGGTACATTGATCTTAACGAGTTTGCGTGGTGTCGATGGCGAAGTTTATGCACTCGCCCAAGGATTAGTTACAACCACAGGTGTAGATGCCAGTGCCGCCGGATCGAAAGTATCCATAGGCGTACCGACGTCAGCACGTATACCGAATGGCGCAACAGTCGAGCGTATTGTTGAAACACCGTTTGATAAAACAGATTCTGTAGTTATCAATGTGCGTGATCAGGATTTCACCACAACGACTGCCATAGTTGACGCGGTCAATAAAACCTTTGGAGCAGATACAGCCAAAGCTTTGGATGGCGTGTCTCTAACCGTTCGTGCACCGACTGATATGTCTAAGCGCGTAGCGTTCATGAGCATGGTGGAAAACCTGGATGTGATTCCAGGTGAAGCCGCCGCCAAGGTGGTGGTGAACTCACGCACAGGTACTGTGGTTATTAGCCGTAACGTCAAAGTAACAGCTGCTGCTGTTTCACACGGCACGATTTCAGTCGCAATTGCAGCCACCAACGAGGTAAGCCAGCCGAATGCATTTGCTCCCGGCCAAACCGCGGCTGTTCAGAATGCCAATGTCGCTGTCAATGAACCGAATAAACCTATGTTCTTGTTCCAGGCTGGAGTTGATTTGCGTCAGATAGTTGACGCTATCAACCAGGTTGGCGCATCGCCTTCCGCACTGATTGCCATATTAGAGGCTTTGAAAAGCTCAGGCAGTTTGCGCGCTGAGTTAGTCATCATCTAA
This sequence comes from Oxalobacteraceae bacterium, assembly GCA_021298555.1. Lineage (GTDB taxonomy): Bacteria > Pseudomonadota > Gammaproteobacteria > Burkholderiales > Burkholderiaceae_D > Pernthalerella. The sequence continues at coordinate 46,367 of JAJTGE010000001.1, read as the reverse complement.
GGGCAGACAAGCGAGAGTATGGCTATGAACGACTTCGACCTTCCTAAATCGTCGCTAGACTTTGCCGGCATGGGTGCCTTGCGTGGTCAGGCACAGCGACGTGAAGAAAAAGCGACGCGTGAGACCGCAACGCAGTTCGAGGCGATGTTCATCCAAATGATGCTCAAATCCATGCGTGAGGCCACGGAAAAAGAGGGTCTCATGACATCGGATCATGAGGAAGCCTTTCAAGAGATGTATGACCGCGAGCTCTCGGTCCAGCTAGCTAAGCGCAACACCTTAGGTGTGGCTGACATGCTGGTCAAAAGTATTAACCTCAGCCGGCAAGCTGGTCCGGAGTACAAAGCCAAAGCCGACCCTATGGCCATCAACCCTGAACAAAAGTCTATTTCCTTAGGTACACCTAAGGCTATTGACTTGGTACGTCCAGAGAAATTTACTGTTAAGCCTCGTGCTGTCACCCCAGTTGCTGATACGGGAGCTGAATAATGAGTGATCTTCTGGGAATTAGCAGCAATGCGGTAATGGCGTATCAACGAGCGCTTGGCACGGTCAGTAATAACATTGCCAATGTACACACAGAGGGCTACGTACGTCAGGAAACAGAACTTGGTGAAGCTACACCCCGTAAAGTAGGTACGGTATACATCGGAAGTGGCGTACGTTTTGATTCGATCAAGCGCTCTTATGATGAATTTTTAGAAAAAAATCTGAGAAATACCACGAGTGAATTAAACACCCAGCAGCCTATGGTGGATTTTGCCAACCGTATTGTGGATTTGATGGGTAGTGATACTGTAGGCTTGCCGCCTGCATTGGATAAATTTTTTGCGACATCGCAGCAGTTGTCAACTGATCCGGCGTCGACCGTACTTCGAGCGCAGTTTCTGAGAGATGCTGATGGCTTAGCCGGGCGGTTTCGTGAACTATCGTCACAAATGGCCACGATAGATACGGAGACTAGAGAGTCAACCAACCAAACCATAGAACAGATTAATACACTGGCTACGCAAATTGCCTTGGTTAACAAGCAGCTTGGTCGTGAAGTATCGATAGATCGTCAGTCGCCGCAATTACTGGATCAACGCGATCTTTTACTTAAGAATTTATCTAAGCTGGTTAAGCTCAATGTGACCACAGCCGTCAACGGTACCGTCGACTTAAGTCTTACGAATAATGGTAAGGCAGGCGTCATCGTTGAGGGTCAAGAAGCATTTGAAATAGGTGCGATATTTGATGAGCACGATCTGGGTCGGGTAACCATCGTCCTGGATCCTTATGGATCAAAAGAGACTGTTCCTGGCATAGGCAGTGGTCAACTGGGTGGCTTGCTGACATTTCGTGAGCAAATGCTTCAGCCGACCATGGTTCAGTTAGATTTTCTTGCTCAAACTCTGGTAGATCAAATCAACACAATTCATACCAACGGAATTGATCTTGGCGGCAAAGTGGGTACGAATCTACTAAAAATAGATCAGGTATCGAAAACAGATCCCATATCAGGTGAAGTGATTGCATTAGATCGAGCGGCTGCTGGTATTCGTTTGGCCATCGATGATCCTGCCAAAGTCGCTGCAGCAGCCTTGTTTCGTGTGATTGAAAATGACAATAATTTATCGAATGCCGATGCCACGTTGAGTTATGCAGCCAATTACGCTAACCCCGTGACTGTGCCATCGATTGCGAGTGTTCTTAAAAATAATTCCGATCCCACGTCGGGTATTAATGCGCCTTCAGGCAAACTCTTGGGTCAAATACCGCTGGGCAGTAATAATTGGAATTTATATTTAGATGGCGCTTCTAATAGCCAGCAGCTGCAAATATTTACGCGCGACGGTCGTCAGTTAGTCGGTGCACCCCTGACAGACTCGACGGAAGCACAATTACTTGTCACCGAGAATAATGGATTTTTTGCAGGCTCTACCTATTCAACTCAATACTTGAATCAGTCCGGAGATTCTGGATACAAGCAAGTGTCTGTTTTCTATGGTTTGCAGGCCAAACCGATTGAGCATTTCGCTCAGGAAGCCCAGTTTACACAAGAGCATGATGTGCTTCCGTCAGTTCGTACCTGGGTGGAAAACTACGGCAATCCAATTAATCAAGAAACAGAAAGTATTCCAGCTAACACCTTAACTATTAACGGCAAATTACTGCCTCAGTTACTGGCCACGGCGCCTTCGCGTACGATACAGGCCAGTGATATTGCTAACTGGATGAACCGTGCAGCGTATGGCATGGTGCCTACGGTTGCAGTCAATGCCTTGACTACAGCAACAACAGACATTGTTGATCCTACAGTGGGTATGTATGTCAATGGTGTGGCAGTGCCGGCCGATGCAAGTCGGACTTCGCTGGCTGATCTTGCTACCTACATTAATAACTCTATCGGCAGTTTGGCGAATGTTGAAGCCGAAGTTATCGATAGTAAACTCGTTTTAAGAAATGCAATCGGTTATGGTGGGCGCGATATTTTAGTTGGTGAGATGGACGCAGATAAAAAACTCGTCAATGAACTCACCTATAAAGGCATACTCAATTTCTCGCAGGATGGCGGAATTACCATAGGCTATGGACCGAACGGCAAGCTAGGGGATCTGGAATTTCTCGGCAAGCCAGTCGGTAACTATTACACCGCGATTAAGCCCAGAGAATATACCTCGGCCACGATTGATGGTGTTCAAGTGCCCTCTAATGTCGACAGCATTCTAGGTGATGCAATCACGATCAACGGCAAGGCGCTGGGACCACTGGATCTGGGACGCGCATTGCAAGCCTCTGATATGACCTCGTGGATCAACAGTGTGGGTAGCACCTTTGATCCTCCGGTGATCGCCAGGGCGAGTACAAAAATTGTTGTGCCGCGTGATCAGTTTAAAGACAATCTGTCTACAGGTAATCTATCGCTTAATGGTGTCAGTATTACTGGCACCGGTGTAGGGGGTAGTTATGTGAATGCCTCGGACTTAGTTACAGCAATTAATTTAGCTGAGACGGGAAATGTCAGTACAACCACCACCAAGCTGGATTTGTCACGCCCACTGGATATAAATGGCGTACACATAGTGGGCACTAATTCAGATGGTAGCTTTGCATCGGAATCTGATCTGATCGATGCAATCAATGCCCAAACAAGTAAAACCGGTGTGGTCGCCACACAAGTGGATGCGGACATCACGCTGAGACATCAGATCGGTGGCGATATTGTGGTGGGACCCACAGTAGGCGTGCTCAGCACCACGGCAGCCCGGTTGGATCTGACACAGCCATTAGTTATTAATGGTGTGAACATTACTGGCAGTAATGCTGATGGTAGTTTTACGTCGACTGCAGACCTTTTAAAAGCGATTAACACTCACACGGCTGCGACCGGCGTAAGCATTACCCAAACCATAGATGATATTGTTCTCACGAATAAGACAGGTATCAGTATCAAGATAGGCCCTACTTCGGTAGCTAACGCACTGGGTGTAAAAGATGGTGCTTACACCAATGTCAACGCGCTGGGTGTGACCGATGGAACCTATTCAAAAGTTAAAGCCGAAATCGGCATAGACAAATCAATTACTTTGTCGAATCAAAGTGGCTCAGATATTCGGGTAGGGTCTTTATTTGGTGGGAATGTGCTAGCCATAGGAAATGGCCCTTACAGAGGAACGCTCACGCTGGAAAGTCAAGATGCCATTCGTGTCGGCTTTGGTGTAACGGGTAATCCCGCTGAGCTGGCTAAGCTGGGATTTCGTACCAGTGCGTATATTGATGGAGCAGCACCGGAAGATTTATTGGTATTCGTAACAGGTGAGGGCAGCGGTACGGTGGCGGGTAGCTTTGATGCGACGATGAAAGATCCAGTTGCACTCAATGCCGATAGAATTTCATCTCTGCGCTCTCAAAATTTTGATGTTACTTTTACCTCCGATACTCGTTATCAAATTACGTGGACTAATCCACAAAATAAAGTAGTCACCATACTTGCGGAGCGTGATTACGATCCTAAACGCGGAGTGGAGTATCAGGGTCTAAAATTCACACTGAACAAACCACCTGTCGTTGGCGATACATTTCGTCTGGATGGTGACCATGACGGTACGGGTAATAACCAAGTCATGCTGGAGATGATTGCGCTAAAGAGCAAGAAAATAATAGGTGGTCCTAACGGAAGTACGATTTCAGAAAGCTATTCTGAGACAGTAGGAAAAGCCGGCAATTTCTCAAATCAGGCAACAATCGCTCAGACAGCACTTCAGGTAGTGAATGATCATGCAGTAGAAGCTCGTGACAGAGTTTCAGGCGTTTCACTAGACAACGAAGCGGCTGACTTGATTCGTTTTCAGCAAGCGTATCAGGCATCAGCCAAAGCTATGCAGACGGCTAACACGTTGTTTGACTCCATTTTGCAAATAAGCTGATGTTACTAAATTAGCGAGGAAACCTACTTATGCAAGTTTCAACTAGTCTTATGTTTGAGCGTGCGATCACACAAATGGGTATAACCCAGGATCGTCTATCCAAGACGCAGACACAACTCTCAACGACTAAGCAAATCAATAAGCCTAGCGATGCGCCCGATCAGGCAGCGACAGTTACGCGATTAAAATCAGCGATTGATCGTCAAAATTCCTATGTGGCGACTATTAATTCTGTAAAAGACAAATTGTCTCAACAGGAGACAACAGCCAACAATGCCACTGACATATTGGTTCGTCTGAAAGAACTTACCGTTCAGGCAGCAAACGATACCTATTCGGCGGTTGACCGTAAATCAATTGATATAGAAGTGCGTCAGCTACGTGACCAGTTACTGTCGCTGGCTAATACGCAAGACGTTAATGGAAACTTTATTTTTTCTGGCAGCCGGGTAGGAAAGCAAGCATTTGCCTCCGATGAAAATGGCAAGCTGGTCTATCAGGGTGACCAAACCGTCAGCGCAACGGGCGTAGGTGATCAAAGCTCGGTTGACATTAATCGTTCAGGTACTAATCCATTCGATAAAATCGTGCGTGATGATGGAAATAATAAAAAAACTGCCGTTGGTTTTTTTCAGGTGATTGATGACTTGTCCGCGGCATTGCAATCAAATAATGCCGCCAGTATTAAACGTGCTGTTGGCGAAGTTCAAACCTTACAGCAAGGTCTGTCAGACAGTTTGGCCAGTATTGGTGCGGCTACCAATAAAATTGATAACCAGGCAGCGCTCGCTGAAGAAAATGTGCTACGCATGAAATCTACGCTGTCACAAGTTGAAGATACCGATTACACCCAAGCGATAGCAAACATGAATAAAGACATGCTGGCCTTACAGGCAGCACAGACCAGTTTTGCGAAAATATCTCAGTTAAATTTATTCGACTACATCAAGTAATCTTCAGCCAGGGGTACTACAGCGATCTATAGCGGCCTTCATGGCCGCTTTTTTTCGCCTAAACATACCAGTGTGTTTCTTTTTGCTGCTTTCGCTGTATCGTTAAGTGGCGATGACTTACTACCCAAGCCAGCCTGGTGTTGATGTGTAACCGATCTGGGCATGATGAGTAAACCTTAATTACAAGTTTATTGGCCTGAGAGTCTGATGGTAGTAAGGGGCGATAGTGCAGATAGAATTTTTAGCTGTCACAACCTGAATAAGGGAGCGTAACTTATCCGAATAACTAAGCGATTAAGGATTCAAACGACAAAACGATACGGAGGTGTTTCCACCTCCGTATCGTTGATCTGTGTAAGCTAGCCTTGTGAGCCAGCTTATGCAGCGTTTACTTCAACAGGGAAAGCACTGATTGCGGTTGCTGATTCGCTTGCGCCAACATCGCTGTGGCCGCCTGCGAAATGATTTGCTGCTTCGCCAACGAGCTGGTCTCAGTTGCGTAGTCAGTATCCATGATACGGCTGCGCGATGCAGACATGTTTTGGCTGGCTTCAGACAAGTTGTTAACGATGTAATCCATACGATTATTCAACGCACCCGAGTTTGCCTGGGATTTGCTGATGGTTTCGATAGCCGCATCGATAGCCACGATAGCCTGGTTAGAACCTGAAACAGTGGAGACATCGATCTCGTTAATCTTCAAACCGTTGTCTGAACCACCAAAGGTACCTTGACGGAAGCCTAAGAGCTCCAGGTTAGTGATGCCCGCATTACCGGATTTAACGGTGAACTTGTTGTCCGATTGCAGGGTGACTTGCGAGTAAAACGTTACTGCGCCAGTGCTAGCGTTGGTTGTGCCTATTGTCAACCCAGTAAGACCAAGGTTCGCAGCAGTTGCACCTGTTCCGAGTGAAATGTTACGACCATCAGCTGCTTGCAGTTCAATACCATCACCCCATGCGGAGGCAATTACACCGGTACGAGCGGAATAGTCGTTAAACGAGTCGATCACCGCATCACGTGTGACAGCATTGGCTGTGAATTGAACGCCGTTCAGATAAACGGTAGCGGTGGTGCCTGCGGTAAACAATGCAGCACCTGTACCGCGCAAGATATTGGGCGAAGCTTTAGCGGTTACGCCGGTCAAATTACTTTTGCGGTTAATGGCTGAAGCAATAGCAATGGCACTGGCTTCACGTGTCGATGAAGCAGCGCCTGTATCAGACGCACTGTCATCTGTTGCCAAAGCCTGACCGATTGCGACACCATTGATGATCATGGCATCGCTGGTCATCGTACCAGTAGTGGTGTTGCTTGGTGCAGTAGCAGCAGCTGCATCGGTACGTTTATAAGTAGTAAACAAAGCGGTATCGGAAGCGTAGCTGCCACTACGCAGTCCACTGTAGGCTTCGACACTTTGGGTGCCGGATTTAAAGCTCACATCTATTTTGCGGCTATCGAGCGTGTACAGATTGTAGCCGCCGACATATGTACCCGCAGCACGTACACCAGTTGTTGCATCAGTTAGGGTGGTGAACGATACGATTATGTTGCGACCATCTTTAGCGACCAAACTAACGCCCAGGTTGTCATCTTCCGTATCGATAGCCACGACGCCCGTTTGCTCGGATTTCGCATTGATGGCCGTAACGGTTGCTTTACGACTTAATGATGTGCTTGCCCCGCTGGTGGAGAACGAATCAGTTGTAACACCGTTAATAGTAATAGTGCCGGTCCCTGCAGTGGCTGTCATGCCGCCAGTGCCGGAGACATAATTATCTGCGACTTTGGCATAGACGCCGCTTAAGCCTGATTTTTTGTTGATGGCTGCTACTTTAGCAATTGCGCTGGCACTGTTTACAGCATCTGTGCCGGAGGAAGCATTGTCATCGGTAGCAAGTGATGGACCGATCGCAACACCGTTCAAGTACAGAGCACTGTCTTCCAGTGCGTCAAATGCCGCACCTGCTGCATAAGTTCCACCAGAAGCAACCAGTGTTGCACGTGTGCCTACGCCGATGTCTTTGGTACGAGCAGATGCGAAATCTAAATTAATCGTGTCACCTTGGTTAGTGCCAGTCTGGATGACGACTTTTTGTGCTGAACCATCCAACAACTTAATATTGTTGTGATTAGTTTTGACAGCTATATCCTCAATTTGTGACTTGAGCTGAGCAACTTCCAGCTGTATGGATGAACGATCTGAATCATTAACAGTGCCGGTAGCGGATTGAACTGACAACTCACGCATACGCGTTAAGATGTCATTGATGTTTTTGTAAGCGCCTTCAGCGGTCTGCGTCATCGAGATCGCATCATTGGTGTTTTGTATAGCTTTGGCCATACCGCGGATTTGCGAGGTCATGCGATTCGAAATCGCCAGACCAGCAGCATCGTCCTTAGCAGTATTGATTCTCGATCCAGTTGAGAGACGCTCCATGGCGGCGCTCAGCTTGAGTTCGCTCGAACGCATCGATTCCTGTGCTACGAGCGCTTTGAGATTGGTGTTAATCACTGACATGGTGTTCTCCTAAATTAGATTTAGCTGAATGACTCAAGAATCGTTTCTTGACGTTTTATGTATCGGTACTACAAAAAAAAGCTTTAGCAAGATAGTGATTAATGACGATTCTTTTGTGAGGTAGTAGTACTGTAAGTGGCATGTCTTACTACATTAAATTATTTGCCAGACTCTATGACTCAGAAAAAATTCGTTTTTGTATAATCAGTCTTTCATCGGCGACTATCAGGCGCGCGTATTAAATAGCAAGCCCTTGAGCTTATCCATGTTGTGCGCAACCTTAATCACAACTTCATTCGGAATCTGCCGAATGACCTCGCCGGTATCTTCCTTTTTAACGACAATAACGGGGCGACCCAATACCTCATCCATGGCGAAGGCTAGGTTTCTGCCGCCGTCACGCATGTTGTCGTTTAACAGACCGATAGCCTGGTCGAGGTTTTTTTTCATTTCCTCGGTGTTGACCTTAATCTCGGGCTTGGGCATGGGTGCCGTTGCAACATCAACACCCGACGAGGCGGTATTAGTCGCCTGCGCCTTGGGTGTAACTGGCTGCGGTTTCGGGCTTTGCAGCCCAGCTGACCTTGTTTGAATTTCCATCTTTCCCACCTTTCTGGTTTGCCTCATATGCGAAGCATTCCAATGAGCGACATTACAAAACGAACTTGTACATTTGGGGTATCGTCGCGAGCGCGTATAGCTTTAGGGGAAAAGAGGAAAATTTTTGCCGGTCGCGAATGTAAATTATGCAATTGATAATTATCGCGACTAGTGACTGCTGACTAGTTGAAGTAGCGTGTGACTACGAAAAAAAACCTGGTCAGATAATTGACCAGGCTTTTCTTAACGACGATTCATTTATTTATTGGTGTAAGAAGCCATCATGCCTTCGAATGTCGATTTCAAGCTGGTCTTCTGAGCATTCACGTTGCCTACTAAGCTGTCCATAGCGGCAAACTGCTTGTTATAACGCGCTAACATGGTGTCAAGGCGGGTTTGCAGCTTGACCAAACTTGCTCTGTACTTATCATTTTGAGTAGTAGCCCCAGTGCTTTCGTTTACGAGCGCTCCATCCGGCGCTAGCAAGCGGGTGAGCTTTTTTACTGCATCGCCTGCGATACCGGCGGGTAAGGTGCTGAAGGTGCCAAGATTGTTGTGGCCACCGGTAAGAGCTTTTACAACGCCGTCGTAGTTGTTATTAAGCGCAGCCGATGCTTTGGCCGCATCGAGGGTCATTACGCCTTTTTCATTAATACTAAGACCGATTTGGCTTAGATTTTTAATGCCACCACTAGCTGTACTCGAATCACCAACAATTAATTGCCGCATTTGGAGTTTGATCATGCGCACGGTACTGTTGCCGACTAAAGTTGCGCCGTAGGTATCCAGCGTAGATTTTGGATTAGTCGTTTCGGTAATGATGTTGTTGAAGTCGTTATACGCCGTAACCAGATCACTCAACTTAGTTTGAATGATGCTGGAGTCACGACTGACCATAGTGCTGACCGGCGTGGTGGTGGTGGCTTTCAGGTCCAGCGTCAATCCCGTCACGACATCACTAATGGTATTAGTCTTGCGCGTGAAGTTCACGCCGTTTACGGTCAGATTTGCATCCGCTGCAGTTGTGATGTTAGAAAAACTTAATGGAGTACTGCTTGCAGAGAAAAGCGAAAAGCTTTCAGTCGATCCTACCTCACCCGTGATCATGATCTTGAATGGGCGAGTACTGCCGTCATTCACTAACTGAGCCTTGTAGCCTTTGCCCGAGGCATTAATCGCTGAGGCGATACCTTCGGGTGTGTCGGCATAGGTTTTTGCTGTTAATTTTGGATTGGTAATCGCGCGATTGCTGGCTGAAGTGAATTGCAGCGTGCTGCCATCGCTAGCGACACTGACGGTCATGTCACTGGAGTTATCCAAAATACGTAACTGGCTTTGTATATTCTCAGCCAAGGCAGCCAATGTTGGCGTGTTAGGAACAGGAATGATGGATAAATTTTTACCAGCAATGCTGATATCAAACGTACTGAAATCGTTTACGTTCGGTGATGTACCAAAAGCAGCTCCGGTAATGGTTGCACCATTCGAGGTTCCGCCATTAGCACCGGTTGCCAAATTGATTGTTACCTCGTTAGAGAGTTTGGGTGCGCTAATTGCACGTGATGATTTGGAAGATGTTATTTCCAGCCGGTTGCCATTGGTAACGCTGACACTCAGTTCACTGGTGCCATCAAGTGCACGTAACTGTGATTGAATCGAGCTGGCCAAATCATCCATAGTCGCTGTCGCGGGCTTGGGTGTAATGCTGAAGTTTTTACCGTCAATCGTTACTGCAAAATTTTTGAAATCGGTAACAGAGGGGTTGTTGGCAAACCTGACATCACTGATCACAGCGAAACTGCTATTGGTTGATGTTGGGCTGCCCATAGAAGCAGCCGCACTGGTTAAAGACAGAGAGCTAATGACACGACTCGGTGTGGCAGAAGTAATGTCTAACTGATTGCCATTCGATACAGTGACACTCAGATCGCTTGTGCCACCATCGTTAGCTCGCAACTGCGTCTGCAAATCCGCAGCCAAATCTGCCAGGCTCGTGCTCGCAGGATTGGGTGTGAATTCGATGGTCTTGCCATCGACAGAAATTAAAAAATTACTGAAATCATCGGTTGCTGGTTTGGTGCCAAAGCTAACGCCATTAATGGAAGCGCTGTTAGTGTTGTTTGCAATGCCAGTACCTGCTGAGACACCGGCTTTGTTGGTTTGAGCAATTGTCAGATTAAAGGGGCTGCCACCATTAAGCTTAGTTGTCTTGCTGGCAAAGCCACTGCTGATGCTGCTTTGCGCTGCCGAGACTGAATTGATTTGTATTTGATGCGAGCCGATGCTGGCAGCAGGCGAGGCCGTAACCGTTAGCGCACTGGTATTGCTGTTGCTGGCATTGACGGTGTTGAAGCCGTCGCGATCTTTCAGGGCAGTGAGCTTGGTCTTTAGCTCTGACATCATGAACATGACTGCCGACAGACCGCTGATCTTGCTCTCGTTTTTTGTGATCTTGGCGTTGATCAGTGTTTTTTGCGGATTACCCTCAGCGTCTACCAGACTTTGAGCCAGGCTCGCGACATTGACTCCTGAGCCAGCATTGAGCGAGGTGAGAACGGCTTGTGCGTTAGCCTTGTTAGTCGCTTGGGCTTGTTGTTCAGCCGACATGCCATTGCTCGTTGTATACGACGGCGTGGCTGTTGAACTGACTGTAGAGGTGGCCATAAGTTAATCCTGTTTTATTAAATATCGGTTGGGCTGTGTATTCCTTTAGCCTTGTCGACTGTATTTTTTGCATTCAGTCGTGAACCGAGCTTCTCGCGCGTATATAAGCAGGAAACATGCCATTTTTGGCCTGGCCCCACACTTGCAATGTCGAGGTCACGCTAAGCCGAAGTCGGGTGGTGCGGCAAAAAGGTGGCAGCCAGCTGCCAGGGCGGCAAGCATAAGGGCAAAACTTTGCCGACGTGCCGTGTAGGTGGTCAATTCGTAAGGTTTTTCTGAGTGTGCTCAGCCTTTTCGCAGCTCTGAATACGATCAAAACGTCACAACATCGACAGTTCTTGAGGTTTCTAAAGCTGGCATCCGTCTTGCTTAATAGGTCGTGTCCAGGAGAGTTGTGTTACTGCAATTTTCCTTAACTTCGAACAAGCTATTACAACAGGAGCTTAACTATGCCTAACCTCGCTCAAGAACTGATTTTTCACGCAGAACATGGTCAGCCTTTTAACTCATTGCAGGTGTCGCGTTTTTCACCCGAGGAAATTCGTGAGGCGATACAAGCCCTGATGGGTCAAGATCGCGACGCGTTGGCCTATGCGCTGGGAGATGCGGGCCTGGCCTTGTATCCCGACAGCGAAGATATTTTAGCGATTACCAGTTTGCTGGCTGTGGTGAGAGAAGATTGGCCGCAAGGGGTAGACCTACTAAAGCAACTCATGGAGATGCAAGGTAACAAAGCAACCGTATTTACGCACTCTATGCTGATTCGTTCCTTGCGCTGCAATCTGGACTTGGCCGAGGCATTTGAAGCAGCGGGTATAGCCCTTTCGTTATTCCCGGATCACCCAGAATTGCTAAAAGAATATGACGCACTCGCTGAAGCCCTGGGTTTAGGCGCCGTCCAGCGTTGATTGTCGTACTAATTATTGGCAATTTATGCATGGCAGCTTACTGCCGGATTACCGACAGAAATTGCCGCACACGAGTTACAGAAGTAAATGAACTAGAAAAAATAAACGTAACTAATTGAATTTAATGGAGTTTTTAACCTGGCACGGCGTTTGCTAATAGCTGATTAACACCTGGGCTTAGGCCTACATAAATCAAGCAGCATGGGGCGCCGCAAGGAGAAACCAAAAATGGCAGTCATTAACACAAACATGAAGGCGCTGTTCTCACAGGCAGCGCTTAAACGAACCGAAGGCGCACAAGCGAATGCGATGGCGCAATTGTCGACCGGCAAGCGGATCAACACCGCGGCCGACGACGCGGCTGGTTTGGCAATCTCAACGCGGATGACGCACCAGATTCGAAGTCTGAATCAGGCGATCCGAAACGCGGGGGATGCGATTTCGCTGATACAAACAGCGGAGGGTGCGACCAACGAAATCACGGACATGATGCAGCGTATGCGTGAGTTGGCTGTTCAGGCAGTCAATGACACCAATGACAACGCGCAACGTAGCTATCTGGATTTGGAATTCCAGCAGCTCAAAGCAGAAATTGTCCATATTTCTGAGGCTACCGAGTGGAATGGTTTCCCACTGCTAAATGGCACGGCCGGTGAGCGGGTAGGTGAGATGCCACTCTATAAAGCCACTTCTGTAAGCCAGTTGTCGGATGTGTTTGTGAATCCCACAACGACCAGAACGATTTCCGGAAATGACACTGCTCTTATACCTGGTGCAGGTGAAGCGCAAACGATTACTTTTACACCTGACAGCTTGGTCCCGACTACGGGTGTCATTACCGTGGGTGGTGTGAGTGTGACCATCACGGATGCAGATATTCAGGGTGCTGATGACGCAGCCAAATTAAGCAGTTTTACAGCAGCGATCAAAGAAGCCCTTGAAGCGGACACGCGATTTGACCCGACAACCTCAGGCAGACTGATTACACAGACAGCTGGTCAATTAACCATTGCCTTTGCGGGTAGCGAAGGCGATGTCGACGATATAGTCGTTGACGTTGGTGCCACTGGCGTACAAAAAGCAGTTGCTACTCCGCGAAAAGCAGTCGGTATGGCGGATGAGGATTTTGAAGGTAACGGCGGTTTCTTGAAAAGCGGCACCTTGAGCATGGCAGTCAGTGATGCCGGTGTGGTGACTGCATCATTCCTAGGCACCGATGGTCTTTCCTACACCCTAACTGGTGTTGCAGCACCGGCGAATGGCACCATTACATTTGCCAGCGCTACAGGTGACAACAGTAAAGTCATTTCGGGTAATTTGGTTTACACCATGAAGCAATCACTGATCTCTGGTGGTGATACGCTCGATTTGACAGGTCGCCAGTTGGGTTTGTCGGTTGCTATTGAGGGTGGTGTGCCCGCCTTCCGTGCAGGTGACTTACGAATAAATGGCATTGATATTGGGGCCTCGTACGCATCAGACGATAGCTTGTCCCCACCTAGTAATTCAGCAGGTAGTGCTATCGCCAAAGCAGCTGCGATTAATCGTATGGCATCGACTCGTGGTGCAGATGTGGGTGAATCCCAATCACTGACATTCACTGGTGTGCCGCAAGTAGGTACCATCGTTGTTGGTGGCGTAAGTGTGTCGCTTACAGCCGCTGAGAGTACCTCCGCATTGGCAACAGCCAAAATAGCATCGACCCTTCGTGCAAGTACGGCATATAACCAAAACAGTGGTCGCGTTATTACCTACGCTGCAGGTGGCTCTACACTTAAAATAGATTTCCCGACCTCAGAGCGCGATGTACCAAGCACTAGTGTGTTACCAGGAACTACAGGTTTAACACCTATCGTCGACGTTAATCAAGAGTACGCTACGTTTAGTGCAGGAACGGGCGTCTTTGCCAAGGTCAATGAAAACGTATTTAACGGTCAGTCCATGTCCGCAGATGCCTCTGTTTCTGGTGTGGTCTGGGTTAACGGTTATGCATCTGCTGACATCACCACGTCGCTAAACAATACACGAGCAACGCGTACTGACGTAGTGAATGCAATCAATGCAATTACATCGAAAACAGGCGTCAAGGCCATTGATACAGGTTACGACTCTAAGGGTGTCACCCTGGTGGCAACCGACGGCCGTAACATAGAGGTATCTTTTGTAACGAACAGCAGTGCAGCTTTATTTGGTAAGAGTGTAGGTTTGCGTGAGGGTGTACACACAGGAACCTATTCGCTGGAATCAAAAATTGAGGCACCGGTAGTCATCAGCTCGGCTACGACAGGTGACATCAGTCGTACCGGTTTGATTGAAGGTAATTTTTCCAAGAATCAAGCGGTATTTAATACCAGCACGCGAGCCATCGTCGATGCTCCAGTCGCTCAGACTGAAGCAGTATCGATAGGTGGCGTCATTGGCGGAACTGATACGTTTTCAGTGACGGTCAATGGCACTATCTTTACCTCGACACTGACTAACGATGCGCAATCCATACGCAATGAATTAGTTGGCCTAATTAATGCCAATAATCTTTTGGGCGTAACAGCAACGGCAGGTCGTGGTGTCGGTGAATTACTGCTGAGTGCATCAACAGCGGGCGCTCCGTTCACACTGTCAACCAGCATCGGCAGTAGCAATACGGGTACGATCAGTTCAAATACTGTCGCAGAAAATAAACCCGCAGCTACTAAACCACTGAGCGTCGATGATCTGATGATCAATGGCATAAAAATTCGTGCCACGTCCGCAGCCGACGATACAAAATCCAGTGCAGTCATTGCCAGTAGTGATCGTAGTGCCAGTGCGCTTGCACTTGCTGCGGCGATCAACGCATCGAGCAGTGAAACAGGTGTACGCGCCTTAGCTAATCCTGTGATTAGTAAAGGTTTGTCGACAGTCACGAACGTTCCGACAACGACTGCCGGTGGTACTACCTACAACTTATACATTAATGGCACGACGGTTCCCGTAGTGTTTGTGCAGAATGAAACGCTGACAGCTCGCCGCGAAAAAGTTGTCGAGGCCATCAACACCAGAACCGGTCAACATGGTGTCAGCGCGACTGACAATGGTAATGGCGTAACCTTGCAGTCCGATGGTAGAAATATGTCCATCTGGTTTAACTCGAATGAGAAAGATGTCTCAGCTGCCAGTTTTGGTTTGGATAAAGGCGGCTCGGTAGCTCAAGTATCGCGTATCGCGGTAAGTGGCGCGATAGGCGCTGAGGAAGCGACAATTGTTATTAATGGCCAGACAATTACTGCAGCGGCTGCAGCGGGCAGTGCAGCTTCGATGGCCACAGCACTGCAAACAGCAATAGAAACGGCAGTTACTGCTGGTACGCTGAAAAATATTTCAGTGACAAACAACGGTAGCTATCTGGATATTAAGTCAACCATCCCTGGTTCGCCGTTTACCTTGAGAGGCGCGTCGGTCAGTTCTCCCGGCCCAGCGTTGACTTTGTCGACGGTGACAGAAAATAGTTTTGGTAAAAACGATATTACGGGTATTTTGAATGCCACAGCAACCTCGACTTCCGCGCGCACGGTCTACAGCACTGTACGCATGATTTCAGATCCAGTGCTGTTACCCAAGTTGCCATCTCCTCAAGGTGCTCCACCTTCAGATCAACTGGATAAATTGCGTGCAAGTGGCGAGCCTTTCAAAATATCTGTCGGTGACAACGGTTTCTCCAGCACGGGTAACTTCTTGGCACTCGGTTTTGAAGAGGGTATGTTTGGTGGGCGTTCAAGTGAAGAGATGGATCCACCACGCGTAGGCCGACTGGCGTTCCAGGTAGGCTCAGCTGCCAATCAGTACATTACGATTGATTTGGCTGACTTTGGTAAAAACGGGTCCATTACAGGTGATATCACCGGTGATGTGGACTTGAATGTCGAAGATCGTCGGGTACGCATTAATACACGTGACGGTGCATCGGCAGTATTAACCTTGCTTGATGATGCAATGGACAAGGTCAATGCGACGCGCGCCACTATGGGTGCGGTGATGAACCGTATGCAGCATGTGATCTCTAATCTGTCGAATGTGACGACTAATCTGTCGGCTTCACGTAGCCAGATTGAGGATGCCGACTACGCCGCTGCAAGTACGGAGCTGGCCAAAACGCAGATCATGCAACAGGCAGCAACGGCAGTGCTAGCGCAAGCGAATACTAGTCAGCAAACAGTACTGAAGCTTTTACAAGGGTAAAAACAGGCGCAAGTGAGTCACTGACATAGGCCAAGTGCATTGCACTAGCTGATTCACTGTAATTACACGAGCGCTTGCTTAGTTCTCTTGCTGTGACACAATACTATTTGTCGGTGTAGTCATCCGAGGATAGAGATGGACCAGAGTTCTAACCATAACAGGCGTCGCATCGTGTTACGGCTCCTACGAATTGCATTGATCGCGGTTGTCTTGTTTCTTTTGGCAATAGTGATGAATCCTAGGCGCTACCTGCCCCAGGATATGACCTTGGGCGAGTTTTTTCAGGCCTTGCTCGGTGCGCTTATGCTTTCGCTGGTACTTGCCGCTGTGGTTTTTCGCGCCTGGAATGATTACCAACGAAAAAAACGCGAAAAAAATGAATCCCGCTAATCAGACCGCCCAAGATGGTGCGCCAAATTGCTGGCAGTGTCGGCATTTTTCTGTGAGCTGGGATCCCAAATTCCCTTATCTGTGCCGGCTGATGGGCTTTAAGAGCCGCGTTACGCCTTGCATAGAAGTGATGCGTGCCGACGGCAAGCGTTGTCAGGGTTTCGCAGCAAAACCAACAACTTCCAACGCCTCACCGAATTCTTCTACCCTTCACAGGCGCACAGTATGAAAAAAATAGCGTTTATGCTGTTTTTGCTGGGTTACAGCGGCCTTGCCAGTGCTGATTTTCAGTCAGCTATGCGCGCCATAGAACGAGGCCACTACGCCACAGCTGAACGCGCCTTACGCAAACCTGCGGCACTAGGCGAAGCTCGCGCGCAAAACAATCTGGGCTATTTATATGAGCATGGGCTGGGAGTCACACAGAATTATGTCGAGGCCCGCAACTGGTACAGCAAAGCCGCCGCAGGCGGGCTGGCAGAGGCCAAGTTCAATTTAGCCACTTTGTATCACCACGGCAGGGGAATTTCTCAAAATGCCGAGCTGGCCGCGCCGCTGTTTAGCTCAGCGGCCCAGTCGGGCTATGCCGAGGCCGAGTACATGGTGGGTGAATATCACCGCACTGGCATGGGCGGGTTAAAAAAGGACGGTGCAGTTGCTTTGGCCTGGTTTCTTCGCGCTTCCCGCAAGGGGCACTCGGGAGCGCAGCTCATGGCCGCGTCGATTTATCTCAGCGGCGAAGGCTGGCGCAGCGAACCCCGCAAGGCGCTAGTCTGGGGTGAACTGGCTCGTATCAACGGTGAAACGCAGGCCCAGGCCATTGTCAGCCGGGCCGGCAAGGGCTTGGGCGCCGAGCTACTGCAAGAAGCTATGCAGCAAGCCAGCGTTTGTTTGCAAACCGATTATCGGGACTGTCCCGAATAGACTACGTTCGGCAAAAAGCTGCCTGTCGGCTTTTCGTCTGCCGCTTTAGCGGTTGACGTTTTCCTCCCCCCGGCAAAGTGCTGCCGACTCGACATGCCGCCTTAAAACCCGCATGTTTCCTAGTAAAAATATCTGGCACGACGATTGCTATAGAGAAAGCAAACACTGTTTTCAAAGGCAATCAACGTGACAGCTCTTACTCAAACATCGCATCCAGCTCTTTGGCTAGATCCCAAGTCAGCCGTGGGCTCGGTCGAGCGCGAACAACTGCTACAAGCCGGTCTGCAATTATTACCAGTGGCCACGCTGCAAGACCTGAAGCTGGGTCTGGCGCGAGCGCGGTTAGTGGTCATCCGTCTCATGGGCGATACCGGTTTGCTGGAAGAAGTACGCAAACTCACGCAAGCATTTGGCCATGCCATTCCTGTTTTGTGCCGAGTCGAGCGACATCAATTCGATCTGGGCATAGAAGCCATGCGTCGCGGTGCCTATCACGTGCTCTCGGATGATGATTGGTCTGTCGATACCTGGCGTACTGCACTGTCACTGGCACCGACCCGAAATGAAATTCCTAAAAACAGTCCACAGACGTTTGTATTCGTTGATCCAGTCAGTCAGCACCTTCTCGAGTTGGCGCGACGCGTTGCTCAAACCCAGGTATCTGCATTAATCGTGGGCCCCACAGGTGCGGGTAAAGATGTTTTAGCGCGTGTGCTGCACGATGCATCGCCGCGTCGTAATGGTCCGTTCATTGCGATGAATTGCGCCGCCTTACCTGAGAATTTAATTGAGGACATGTTGTTTGGTCATGAGAAGGGCGCATTTACAGGTGCATTGAAAGAGCATCGTGGTTTGTTTGAACAAGCACAAGGCGGCACGATCTTCTTAGATGAAATCGCAGAGATGCCATATCACTTGCAAACCAAACTTTTGCGTGTTCTTCAAGAACGCAAGATCACTCGTTTGGGAGGTAATGCACCGATAGAGCTTGATGTGCGACTGGTTGCAGCAACCAATAAAGATTTGCGCGAAGCGATTACACAGCGCGAATTCCGTGAAGATTTGTATTTCCGTATCAGCGCATTCAAGTTATCCGTGGTGCCACTGCGTGAACGTCCAGGCGATATTCTTCCGTTGGCATCGCAATTTTTATCGAACTATGGTCCATCAGACCGACAAGTGAAATTATCGCCACGTGCTTCTGAGCTGCTGCAACAGTACAGCTGGCCCGGTAATGTGCGTGAACTACAAAACGTGATTCAACGTGCCTTGGTACTTTCGAACAGCGACATCATAGAAGAAGCTGATCTCATGTTTGACGAGTGGGAAACGTTCGGTAATGAAACCAGCAAAATTACGGAATTATTAGCGCTACCAGTTACTGCAGAGGTGGCTAGCGCACTGCCGAATGACGATGGTGCACTCTCAACCGCAGTCAAGAGCAGCGAGTACCAAGCCATCATGGCTGCGATTCGTACGAGTAGTAATCGTTCAGAGGCAGCTAAAAAATTAGGAATTAGTCCACGATCATTGCGCTACAAAATGGCTCAATTTCGCGAGCGTGGTCTGCCATTAATGGCAGCAGCTTAAAGCGAGGTGAAAAAATATGATTAATAAAATTAACAGCCAGGCCAATATTGATTCGATGTTGGCCGCTATGCGTCAGTACCAAGTAGATGCGGGTGGAAAAAATACCCAACCTGTATTAGCACCGCCCACACCCGAAATAGGTAAGCCGACATTTGGTGATGCGATCAAGACGGCTGTAGTTCAAACCAACGATACTCAGCAATATGCCAGTAGCCTACGTGAAGCGTACGATCGAGGTGAAGATGTACCACTGACCGATGTTGTACTGGCCATGCAGAAATCGTCCCTGGCATTTGAAGCGACGCTGCAGATACGTAACAAAGTCATGAAGGCCTACGAAGACATATTAAACATGCCGGTATAAGCCAGCTGTTTAGTAGAACAGATCACACGTAAATTTAGAAACAGAACAGCCAACCTCTTAGAGAGTAGAACATGGCCGAAGCGACAATGAATGGGGGAGTACCCTCGCAGCTGCCTAATGGGCAAGCCGCCAATGCGGGTGAAACCGCTGGGGCGGCATTACCTTCGAATGGCATGCCCAATCCGGGACAACTGCCTGGCACACTTGCGGGTGTCTCTGGCGGGATGAATCAGTTCAAGACCTGGGCAGATGGCTTGTTAAAGCAGCCAGCCGTCAGACGCGCCTTACCGGCCATAGCTCTGTTGATCGTTCTCTTGATTGCAGCAATGAGTTTTCAGTTTTCGCAGACGACTCCTTATCGCGCCATCATGCCGGGCATGACAGAGACTGATAAACAAGCAGCACTCGAGGCACTGAAAGCAGCAGATTTCAAACCAAAAATTGATACCAGTAGTGGCCAGATTACGATTCCTGAAGGCCGTTACCATGAGGCGCGAATTTTCCTGGCAGGTCAGGGCATACCTAAAGAAGCGCAGCCTATTGGTATGGATTCATTAAAAGATAAATCGTCCATGACTACCAGTCAGTTTATGGAACAAGTACAGTACAACTCAGCGATTGAGCAAGAGCTCGCCCGCAGCATTATGCAGATCTCCACCATTAAATCTGCACGCGTGCATTTGGCCCTACCTAAACAAAGTGTGTTCGTGCGTGAACGCGCCACACCCAAGGCCTCAGTTGTTGTGACGCCGCACTCAGGTCGTGGTGTCACGACATCGCAGGTAAAAGCGATTGTGCATTTGATTTCTTCCAGTGTTCCGTATCTGTCGCCCCAAAATGTATCAGTCGTTGATGATCAAGGTAATTTGATGACGGAAGAAAATCCGGTCGATGCCGCTATGGGTTTAACGGTTGCACAAATGTCGCACAAGCAGCGCACTGAGGAATCCTATCGTCAGCGTGTGACTGAATTACTGGCACCTGTTGTAGGTGAGGCGTCGGTTAAAGCCGAAGTTAATCTGACACTGGACTACACCACAGTTGAAACAACTACCGAAGATTTTGATAATAAAGACAAAGGCGTCAAGCCCCGTTCAGAAGCATTGACGACGGAGCGTAAATATAAGATTGATCCCGAAGGTATTCCAGGTGCGATGACGAATTCGCCGCCGCCTGATGCCGACCTGACGACGGATACCAACTCCAATGAGCGTAAGCCCGTTAACAATGAAGTTGTCACTACACGAGCAACGCGTAATTTCGAGATGGATCGTTCGGTGCGTCATGTTAAAAATTCATCGGGTGCGATTGAGCGTCTGACGGTTGCAGTCGTAGTAGCTGAACGTGCAGCGCCACAGCCGGCCGATGGCAAGGGATTTGGCCCGGGCGTGGCAACAACCATTCCATACTCCAAAGAAGAGTTAGACCGCATGCTGCAATTGGTCCGTAGCGCGGTGGGATATAACGAAGCACGAGGTGACGTGGTAACTGTGGCGCCAGCACGATTTGAAACGCTGGCACCCGAGCCACCTAAAGCCTGGTACGCCGATACCGATTTGCAGAACTTTATTAAAATTGGCGTAGCAGCACTGGTAATGATTGTGTTCTTGCTGGCAGTAGTTCGCCCCATGGTCAAAGGCCCGACGATTAACCAAATTCTTGGACCTGCAGGACCGTCGGCAGAAGATCTCAAGCGCGCTGAAGAGGCTAGGTTGGCCGAGATTGCCAAGGCAGTTGAAGAAGCCAAGGCCGGTGAGACGGCGCGCATGGAAGAACAGTTCCGATTGTCCGAAGAGGCGCGCCTGGCCGAAGAAGCACGCTTAGCAGAATTGGCGCGATTAGCCGAGGAAGCGCGATTAGCCGAGGAAGCGCGATTAGCTGAGGAAGCGCGATTAGAAGAAGAAGCCGCCGCAGAAGAATTAGCCGCAGGTGAAGTGGAATTGGAAGATGGCGAATCACTGGAAGATTTGAAAGCACGCATGCAATCAATGAAACCGAAGAAACCAACCTTTACGGCTGATATGCTCGACACGGCTAACACCTATGATGATAAGGTCGCCCTGATACGTATGCTGGTAGCTCAGGAGTCGGGACGCGTCGCACTGGTACTCAAGAACATGGTAAAGAACTAAGTAGCAGAGCAAATTCATAACTAACTGGAAATCACATGGCAGAACCTAAAAAAGCACAAGAGCCAAAAGCTGCGGGTGAAAAACCACCAGAAGTCGCAGCAGGGGCTGATGTAGATCATCTTGAGGAAATGAAAAAATACAAGCCCAAGAAAAAAGCCGCCTTACCCACAGAAATGCTCACGGATGCCAAGAGTTATGATGACAAACTTGTGCTGGTGAAGATGCTGACTGAAAAAGAACGTAATCGGATGGTTTTAATTATTAAAAATCTTCTGAAATAAAACGAACGACCAATAGATACAGCTTTACATTGAATACAACGTAGTACTACAAGGCGCAGAGGTTGCAAATGGCAGATATGGCGGTTACAGCAGGAATGTCAGATGAGCTCAAAAAAGAGCTGACAGAAATTACCAACGTTCAGCGTGCAGCTGTATTAATGCTGCTACTGGGTGAAGACCTGGCTTCCAACATCATCAGTTATCTGGATCCCAAAGAGGTTCAGGAATTAGGTGCGGCTATGGTCTCCGTTGCCGATATGTCGCAAGAAGCGGTGAACGTGGTGCTCGATCAATTCGTCGACATGCTCAAACGTCAAACCAGCTTGTCTCTTGGTACCACTGAATATGTAGAAACTGTTTTAAAGCGTGCCCTTGGACCCGACAAAGCCTCGTCAGTTTTATCTCGCATCATGCCTAATCGCGCCAGTCGCGGTTTGGAAATTTTGCAGTGGATGGATGCGCGCGCGATTGCTGAAATGATTAAGAGCGAGCACCCACAAGTAACAGCCATCATTTTGTCTGTGCTGGATGCCGAGGTAGCCGCTGATGTGTTGGCATATCTGCCTAACGAAACTCGCCCAGAAGTGATTCAACGGGTTGCCAGCTTGGATACCGTACAGCCATCGGCTATGGAAGAGCTGGAATCAATCATGAAGAAACAGTTCTCAAACAATGCGTCGTCATCGTCGTCTAGCTTTGGTGGTGTGAAAGCAGCAGCCAAGATTATGAACTTTACCAAGGTGGAGCTGGAAGGTCCGATTTTGCAAGGTGTGGGTCAGCTTGATGAAGAGTTGGCTTTGCGCATACAAGACAACATGTTCAGCTTTGAGAACCTGGCAGCAGTCGACAATCGTGGCATTCAGGCACTCATGCGCGCAGTTGAACCCGATATGCTCATGACCGCCTTAAAAGGCGCACCCGATATCGTCAAAGATAAATTCCTTGGCAATATGTCGAGTCGAGCCCGCGGTATGTTCTTGGATGATATGGAAGCAAAAGGTCCATTGCGCATGACAGAAGTTGAAGATGCGCAGAAGAAGGTTATGCGTGCGGCGCGAAAACTGTCCGAAAAGGGTGAGTTGATCTTGTCTGCAGGTGGAGCCGATTTTGTCTGATCCGCAATCATCGCAGCCTCGTCATGAATGGATGCCTAACCGGATGTTCGATCCGGCGAATAATCCATTTGCTATACAAAATTTATTAAAAAAAGAAAAAGACGATACGTTTTTAGTAAAACGAGACGAACGTCCTACCGCTGCGTATACAGACACGGCGCTGCTTAAAGAAATTCATGTCCCTACGGACGACAATTTTCAACTCGATAAACTGCTCGATCAAACACTTCCATCTGTTCCCGCATTTCAATCGCAGACGCAAAACCAGTCATCATTACAGACGGCATCGAAACTATTACCTGACGTGTCACATCAGCCACTGACTGAAGATTCAGTAGCAATTCAAGAAACAAGTCAAAATCATGCGACGGATAGCGAGGTCGATCAAACGTTGCCATCTCCTTTGCCTGAAGTAGCCAGCAGTACAGATGATGTGCGGGCTGATCTCGCACTGGAGCCGACAGAGCATCTCGCAACCGATCCGTCATCAGACGCTTTATCTGGCGTTGAACTCGCCGAACAAGAACTCAGCAAAACAGGTATGCACGTACAGGCAGAGCAGCCCGCGCCTGAACAGATAGCAGAAAACGAAATCGATGCTTGCACTGCAACTGATAGCAATGAGCATGAGATAACGACAGCAATACCGCCAACCACTCTGGCATTCGAGTCGGATAACGAGTCCAGTACTCCGGATTCTGAATTAATAGAGATGACATCTGATGCGGCGTCCGAGGATGGGTCGTCACCGCAAGCTCAGCCCGACACACCGTTGGGTCTGGACAATGAAGCAGTAACTCAATTAATCGAAGCCGCTCGCGAACAAGCCCGAGTGGATGCGCATGCGGCAGGATTTCAGGAAGGCTTAGAAGCCGGTCTGGAACAAGCTACATCAGAGATGCAGGCCAAGATAGATGAAAAGCTGGCTGCGATGGATCTGGTTATGAAAGGTCTGCACCAGTTAGAGCGTGATCCGGATGCCTTATTTGAACCGATGAAAAAACTCGCGATGCACCTAGCCCAACAGCTGGTTCGTGGTGAGTTGACGCAATCTGGACAAGTGATAGCTCGGCTAGTGGATAACTGCTTGCGTGAATTGGCTGCTAGTGGTGAAAAAGCGGTGATTATTCACTTGCATCCAGATGATTTAGAACAGTACAAACCACTCATAGCGCAATTTGGTGACAGCATAGTTTGTCGTCCTGACGGATTACTCTCTCGGGGAAGTGTACGCGCCTCTCTGGATGGAAGCGTCGTCGAAGATATGATTGAACGACGCGTTAAAGGATTAACTAAATCGCTTGCTCAACCAGTAGCCTCCAGTTGGCGTCCAGCGCTACCAACACCAAGTACTAAGCCGAAATCAAATGTAGCGGCCCAGCCAGCAGTAATGGCGACACCTGATACAACGATCAAAGCTGATGAGCTCGAGCATGATCACGATGATGAAGAAATTATTCATGACAACGATGATGATGCAATGATCGATGCAATGATCGATGCGTCTACTTTGGATAACAGTGATCAAATCCATGCCGATCGAAACGATGAAACTAATTCATGATTGATTTTTCTGATGTAGTCGATCATTTGATAGACCAGACATCTGCGCCACCCGCAGCGCACACCGGCACGCTCGTGCGGCTGGTGGGCATGACACTGGAAGCGCGCGGCATCATGGCGCCTCTAGGCGCTCTGTGTGAAATTGAAGGCACCGGCGAACATCGTATCTCCGCTGAAGTCGTCGGCTTTAATGATCAGACCTTATTTCTTATGCCCTTTACCGAACCGGTGGGTATTAGTCCCGGTGCGACGGTCAGGGTAGTGACGCACTCATCGGAAGCCAAGTTAGGCTCGGCACTACTGGGTCGTGTTATCGATGCCTTTGGTGAACCCTTGGATGGTATGCCTGCACCGGATTGCCCTGATCGTATGCCTTTGTTAGGTGTGCCACTCAATCCCATGGAACGCGGCCCTATCAATCAAGTGCTCGATGTCGGTGTTAAAGCAATCAATGGATTACTCACCTTAGGACGCGGTCAGCGTATCGGCCTGGTAGCAGGCTCGGGTGTGGGTAAAAGCGTATTGCTGGGCATGATTACGCGTTTTACCAAAGCCGATGTGGTGGTGATAGGTTTGATCGGTGAGCGTGGTCGTGAAGTCCAGGCGTTTATCAACGAAGTACTAGGCCCAGAAGGTCGCGCTAAATCAGTGGTGGTGGCTTCACCTGCGAATATGTCACCGGTGAGTCGACTCAAAGCTACGCACTTAACGCATGTAATTGCAGAGTATTTTCGCGATCAGGGTAAAAATGTACTTATGCTGATGGATAGTCTGACGCGTGTGGCGCATGCACAGCGTGAAATTGGTTTGGCTATTGGTGAGCCGCCAACGGCAAAAGGTTATCCACCCTCGGTATTTGCGTTGCTGCCGAATTTAATAGAACGTACCGGCGTTGGCCGACATGGTTACGGCTCAATTACAGCCATCTACACGGTGCTGGCTGAAGGCGATGATTCACAAGATCCTATCGTCGATATAGCCCGCGCTTCGTTAGACGGCCAGGTCATGCTTTCTCGCGATTTAGCTGATGCTGCGCATTATCCAGCCATAGATTTAAATGGATCGATTTCGCGTGTGATGCAAAATTTATTAAACGCTGATGAGCTCAAGCAAGCTAATCGATTGCGTCGTTTGTGGTCGCTGTATCAGCAAAATAGCGATTTGATTTCTGTAGGTGCCTACGAAGCAGGATCCAATGCCGATATCGATCTCGCTATTTTGATGCGCGGTCGGTTAGAGGATTTTCTCAGACAAGATATGCATAACGGTGTGGATGCCTCAACCACCCGTCGAATGATAGGTGAGCTGATGGCAGTCTGAGTCACCAGACTACCCGGAGCTGATACTATCTCCCCATCATGAACAGAACCTGGACAGTGTTACAGCAACGTGCAGAGACCGCTACGCAAGAAGCGCAGGCGGCAATGCATATCGCACGTAGCAAAGTCACTCAGCTTGAAGCCAGCCTGGCCCATATAGAAAAACTCAAGCAAGATTATCTCGAGCGTTACAGCATCGCTCAAAAAGAAACTCACTCCATTAGCGACAATGTTGCCTATCGTCGATTCATAGACCATCTAAATGGACTAAGGCATCGCGTGGTTCTGCAATTGACCGCAGCTCAGCAAGGTTTAGATGCCACTAACGCGGCCTTGGCTAGCGCCAGACGTGAGCAAGCCAAAATGGAAGCTATGGTCGAACGTGAAGCCCGCAATGATGCCGCTGCCGCTGCCAGAAAAGATCAGCGCGTACTGGATGAAACGGGTATACGCTTGTTTAATCTAAAGTAGTACGAACAGCATTTTCCTGCTTATGCCTGACACGTTCTGCTTCTCATGCCCCACATCCATCCCACCAATTATCCGCACCGAACTTAAACGTGTATGAATACCAATGATCGCGCAGACAATGGCGCAAGCAAAACGACGAACGCTGCTAGTCGAGGTCCTCTCGCAGGAGTGAAAGTGATCGAATTTGTCGGGCTGGGCCCTGGCCCTTTTTGCGCCATGCTATTGGCGGATATGGGTGCTGAGGTCATTCGTATCCACACCAAAAACAATACCCCTTCACTTAATTTGCTGGATACACGGTTTGATGTCATGGCCCGAGGCCGACGTTCACTTGCGATTAATTTAAAACAGCAGGGTGCCGTCGAGCTCATGCTGTCATTAATCGAAAAAGCCGATGGCTTGATAGAAGGATATCGTCCGGGCGTGATGGAGCGTTTGGGTTTGTCGCCTGAAGTCTGCTTACAACACAATCCACGTCTGGTGTATGGACGCATGACAGGTTGGGGTCAGTACGGGCCGCTCGCGCACGCGGCAGGTCACGATGTAAATTATGTAGCGCTATCGGGTGCTTTGCATGCAATGGGAAACGATCCTGAATCACCACCGCCGATTCCACTGAATTTAGTGGGTGACTTTGGTGGAGGCGGCATGATGCTCGCGTTTGGCATAGTGTGCGCTTTACTTGAAACAAAACAATCAGGACAAGGGCAAGTAATCGATGCCGCAATGACTGATGGCACAGCACTACTAACAGCCATGTTTCGTGGCTTTAAAGAAGGTGGATCGTGGAAAGCAGAGCGGTATGCAAATTTTCTCGATGGTGCTGCGCATTACTACGATAATTATCGCTGCGCTGATGGCAAGTACGTCAGCGTTGGTGCAATAGAGCCAAAATTTTATGCGTTGTTGCGAGAAAAAATCGGTGCCACTGATCCGGCGTTTGATGCGCAACATGATGAAACTCAGTGGCCAGCGCTTAAAGCAAAAATGGCGGCTATTTTTATGAC
The DNA here is from genome assembly GCA_021298555.1 of Oxalobacteraceae bacterium. GTDB lineage: Bacteria > Pseudomonadota > Gammaproteobacteria > Burkholderiales > Burkholderiaceae_D > Pernthalerella. The sequence continues at coordinate 18,941 of JAJTGE010000001.1, read as the reverse complement.
TCGAACACGCGATGAATGGTGTGTTTTACTTGAAGGTAGTGATGCCTGCTTTGCGCCCGTACTAGATTGGGACGAAGCAGTAACGCATCCGCATAATCAGGCCAGGCAAACATTTATTCGTGTAGATGATGTGACACAACCCGCGCCTGCACCGAGGTTTTCGCGTACACCGGCGCCGACTCCCGGTTCAGTCGCCAGTGCTGGTCAGCATACCGAGGAGATTTTGCATGATTGGGGTATCGATGAATCGGTCATTGCAGCGTGTCGCGCTTCAAGCGCTATTTAATTGAAACGATAATCACATGACAGAACTGGTAAAACTAATTCATCATCCGCAAGGAATAGCAGAATGCGTCTTGAGCCGACCGGACAAAATGAATGCGCTATCGCCCGAATTAATCGATGAAATCATACGTGTTGGTGAATCCTTGGTTAATGATAGTCAGGTTCGAGCAGTCATCGTGCGTGGTGAGGGCCGTGCTTTTTGTGCAGGTATAGATCTTGATAGTTTGTTGCGGATGCAGTCAGATGAGGGCAAGCTAGTCGTATCCAATTTATCAGAACGTACGCATGGCGACTCGAATCGGTTTCAGCGGGTAGCCATGGTGTGGCGCGATATCCCAGTTCCTGTCATTGCAGCGATTCATGGTGTGGCATTTGGTGGCGGTATACAGATAGCCTTGGGAGCGGATATACGGTTGATAGCACCGGATGCACGTATGTCGGTCATGGAAATCAAATGGGGCCTAATACCTGACATGGCTGGCATGGTGCTAATGCGCGGCTTAGTACGCGAAGATATAGCACGCGAATTAATTTTTACCGGCAGAATCGTCGATGCTACTGAAGCCGTATCAATAGGGTTAGCCACTCGTGTCGTGGATGATCCTTTGGCTGTCGCAATGACGATGGCCGGCGAGTTGTGTCAAAAAAGCCCGACAGCCTTACGTGCTGCCAAACGTTTGATGGGGCATTGGACTATCGCATCAGATCAGGATTTATTACTTGCCGAGGCAGATGAGCAATCCCGGTTGCTGGGTGCTGAGCATCAGATAGAAGCGGTCACGGCAAATTTGCAAAAACGTGTGCCGGTATTTAAAAACAATCAATAAGGCCTAACCATGAGTTCTAATGATGCCGTGCTTCTAACGATCAATGAGGGCGTAGCGAGACTCACCTTAAATGAGCCCGCTCGATTAAATGCGTTATCGATTGCAGTCATGGATGGACTATTTGATGCTTTTGATCGTTTACGCGCTGACAAAACCGTACGTGTACTTCAGCTCACAGGTGCTGGAAAAGCATTTTCTGCCGGAGCAGATCTTTCCATCATGAATGCCGAGCAAACGCATGTAGGTGATCTGACACGCGGCGAATGGACAGATACGCAAATGCGTACGCGTCACAATCGTTTAATCTCCGACTTACGCGATTTGCCGTTTCCTGTCTTGACCATACTGAACGGCCCAGTCGCAGGTGGCAGCGTAGGTATAGCTTTTGCTGCAGACATAGTGATTGCAGCGCGTTCCACCTATGTGTATCTGCCATTCATGACGTCACTGGGTATAGTTCCCGACATGGGTAGTAGCTGGTTATTGCCGCGTTTAATAGGTGTAGGACGCAGCGCAGCGATGACACTACTAGGCAATCGTGTGAGTGCCGAACAAGCCGCTGTGTGGGGCATGATTTGGTCGTGCGTGGATGACGATAAACTGGCTGCAGAAGCCGAGGCCATCACTAAGCGATTAGCCAGCTTGCCCGCGCATGCGGCATTAGAAACTCGTGCACTGTTTGATCAGTCGTTGTCCAACACATTGCAACAGCAGTTGGACTATGAACGGGCGCGCCAGAAAGAATTGATAGATCGCGATACGTTTCCTGAGGGTGTGCTCGCATTCAAAGAAAAACGTGCACCTGTATTTCCGCGCTAAGCAGTAAGCTTAGCGCGACCTTGAATCGTTTTAAGTCAGCGACAGATTTAAACCCGGCAAATTCAATTGCGAAAAGGCGCTAGACCATACTTCGCCACGTTTGACTGGCAGAGCATCGGTCCAGCTTCCTGTAGTGATTAACTCACCTGCTTCCAATGGCTTGAATTGGTTTTGCTGTTGCAGCTCTTGATGCAGTGCCAGTAAGGCGTGCAGTGGGCTGTCCATCACATCTTTAGCAAAACCTGCAGCGCACAGTCCACTTGATTCAGAAGTGGAGCGTGACAGGGATATCGATGCTCCAGCTAATACGGTGTGCAAACGTCGCTTGCTTTCGCGTGAAAGCATCTTGGGTTCGCCGACTATTAAAGCTCTGTGCAAACCGAAGGCAGCAATTGCATCGGCCGGCTCAAACTGCCAATTACGAAACGGGCAGATAACAATTTCAAAACCGTGAGCCATCCATTCCAAACAATCGCCTAAACCTTCGAGGTCCACATCGGGCTCGGGTGTACGGGCCAGCTTAAACACTAATTCGGGTTCTATGCGGGGTTGTTGCGCCTTGGTCAGTTTGTGCAGTGCCTTGTTGTCTAGAGCAAAGTGCACCGAGCTATCGTAAAGGGTTGACCATATAGGCCCAGTTAAGGGTGCCGTCTTTCCATACAGCGGCCACATTTTGCGGTTGGAAAAACCGATCTTGCGGCCCACCGGCACATCACCCTGAGCAATACGAGCATCGAGTATGCACTTGGCAATATCGTAGGCATCTTCAAGACTGAGAGCTGTTTCGTCGGTCAGGGGCGCCATGAGCGTACCCGCGTCACGTGCTTTGAGCAGCATGTGAGCATAGCGACTGGCTTGGGTAGACATTAACATTCGGTTCTCCTTTAGGAGTCTTAATAGACAGCAATTTAAATGAATAAATACTAATTAGTCACAATTTAGACCGGATAATATAGCTAGGTTTACCGAAGAGCAAATTTTTCTTTTTAATTGCTTTTTTTGACATTTATTTGGTCTCTTTGGGCTAGGGCATATCCCTCCAAATCGGCTCAGGATTCAGGTATTCACTTGGGTAGAGACCGATTATGATGTGGCTTAGTTTCGCTGGTTTCTTCCAGGTAATTTGTCTGGGCAGAGGCTTTTTTAGCCGCTTAAAGTAGTGCTTACCCGCCTTTTATAATGGAAATTTCCTTCAAGAAGCAAATTCAACAGCTCAAGCTCGGTGAGGGGGAGGTATTCCACGGTGAGGGCATATTGGCCATCACCAAGGCCTTGCTGCAATCGGGCGTTAGTTACATAGGCGGCTATCAGGGCGCTCCGGTCTCTCACTTGCTCGATGTGATGGTGCAGGCGCGGGAGCTGGTGGGCGAATTGGGAGTGCGGGTTGAGGCGTGCTCAAATGAAGCCTCCGCCGCGGCCATGCTGGGGGCGTCGATACATTATCCGGTGCGCGGTGCGGTGACCTGGAAATCCATCGTCGGTACCAACGTTGCAGCGGATGCTTTGGCTAACCTATCGTCTCCCGGCGTCACCGGCGGCGTGTTGATGGTGATAGGCGAGGATTATGGCGAGGGCGCATCGGTGGTGCAGGAACGTACCCATGCTTACGCCATGAAATCCTGCATGCTGCTGCTCGATCCACGTCCTGAATTGTCCGTGATGGTGGATATGGTCGAGCATGCGTTTGCCATGTCGGAGGCATCAAATATGCCGGCCATGATGGAATTGCGCATACGTGCCTGCCATGTACGCGGCAGCTTTGTGTGCAAAGACAATCGCACTGCAGCCGTTTCTACAAAATCACTCATGAGTGAGCCAGCCCCATTTAATTACTCACGCTTGGCTCATCCTCCTGTGACGTTTGGGCATGAAAAACGCAAGATAGAACACCGCTTACCTGCAGCACGTCAGTACATACTCGATCATAAGCTCAACGAACTACACGCTGGCGAGCATGACTCCGTAGGCATCATCGTTCAAGGTGGGTTGAGTAATGCTTTGCTGCGTTCATTGCAGCAATTTGGTCTGGCCGATGCGTTTGGCCAGACGCAGGTGCCATTACTTGTATTGAATGTGACCTATCCCTTGGTGCCCGATCAAATTGCACACTTTGTAGAAAATAAAAAAGCGGTGCTGGTATTGGAAGAGGGCGCACCGGAATACATAGAACAAGAAATAGCAACGCTATTAAACAGGCGTGAATTACCTACGCGATTGCATGGCAAAGATATGTTGCCTGTTGCCGGTGAACTCACCCCTGAAGTCATGATGGGTGGATTGCAGCAGTTTTTTGCGCAGCATTTGCCAGCTATCGACACCATGCAAGTCAAAGCTGCACTTGATGCAACAGTTGCGCGCAGAAACAGTATGGCTTCCAAGCTTGATCAAACCTTGCCGGCACGCCCACCGGGTTTTTGCATAGGCTGTCCAGAGCGTCCCGTATTTTCAGCACTGAAGTTAGCGCAAAAAGATGTGGGTGAAGTTCATATTGCAGCGGATATAGGTTGTCATTCGTTTGCCACTTTCGAACCGTTTTCTATGGGGCATTCCATACTCGGTTATGGCATGAGTTTAGCCAGCCGCGCAGGCGTATCACCCATGATGCAACGACGCGTGCTATCGATTATGGGTGATGGCGGTTTTTGGCATAACGGTTTACTCACCGGTGTTCAGTCAGCACTATTTAATGGTGACGATGCAGTGCTATTGATTTTTAAAAATGGCTATACCTCGGCTACTGGCACGCAAGATATTATTTCTACGCCTACTACTCAATTAAAAACACAAACACACGACAAGCTAGCCAGCCTTACTGCAAATAATCGAACCATAGAAGATACCCTTGCTGGTATCGGTGTGCAGTGGATGCGTACCGTGCATTCCTATCGGGTAGCCACTATGCGTGATGTACTCAAAGAAGCTCTCACCACCGACTTCAATGGTTTAAAAGTCATCATCGCCGAAGGCGAATGCCAACTAGAACGTCAACGTCGTATACGACCCTGGCTAGCGGATTTACTGTCACGCGGTCAGCGTGTCATGCGTGTGAAATACGGTATCGATGACGATGTTTGCAATGGTGATCATGCGTGTATACGATTGTCAGCGTGTCCTACTCTCACATTGAAAGACAATCCCGATCCCCTCAAAGTTGATCCGGTAGCGACGGTTATTGATGGCTGCGTAGGATGCGGGCTGTGCGGTGAAAACGCCCATGCGGCGACCTTGTGTCCGAGTTTTTATCGTGCCGAAGTCATACAAAATCCGCACTGGCATGAAAAACTCCTGTCAGGTGTCCGGCAACGCATGCTGCGCTTGTTGCAGCCTGCATGAGCGTGACACCCATGATCAACTCTACTAGCCACGCAGCGCGTCCTTTATCGGTATTGATTTGTGCCTTAGGTGGTGAGGGCGGCGGTGTGCTGAGCGATTGGTTAATGGATATCGCACGCAAAGCAGGTTACGCTGCGCTAGCCACCTCGATTCCTGGCGTGGCTCAACGCACCGGTGCAACCACCTATTTTTTCGAGTTATACCCTGTGCCTATCGAGCAGCTCGCAGGGCGCAAACCCGTGTTTAGTCTGAATCCGATTCCGGGTGCGCTCGATGTGGTAATTGCTTCAGAGTTGTTAGAAGCAGCGCGATGCGCAAGCAATGGTTTGCCTTCGTCAGATCGCACGGTGTTTATTACCTCGACGTCGCGCACCCTCACCACGGCTGAACGCACGATTATGGGAGACGGTCGGCTCGACACCTCCGCGTTGCTTGCGCTGGTGCAGTCAGTTAGTCGCGTGCATCATGCCTTCGATATGCAGCGTGTGGCAGCTGATAATGCCACCGTGGTGAGTGCTGTCATGTTGGGTGCGTTGGCTGCGAGTGGTGTGCTGCCATTCGATCGTGCTTTGTGTGAAGAAGTCATACGCGAAGGCGGCCGTGGCGCGCAAGCCAGCCTGCATGGCTTTGCAGCAGCTTGGCAAATGATTGCACAAAAAAACCAGCAAGCTGCACAAGCACAGCAACTGATCAATTTGATTGGTGATACCGAAAAAAAATTACCTGAGCTGTCAGGCTTTCCAATAGAAATAATGGACATGCTAAGTTTGGGCTATGACAGAGTGAATGATTACCAGGACAAGGCCTACGGCCAACTGTATTTATCGCGTGTGCAAAGCGTGCTTGATGCAGAGCGTCGTGCTGATACTGCGTCACAGAATGGATTTCAAACGACACGTGAAATGTCGCGTTGGTTGGCGTTGTGGATGTCGTTTGATGACATAGTGCGTGTAGCAGATTTAAAAAGTCGTGCATCGCGGCGTGAGCGTGTACGTCATGAAGCCCGTGTTAAACCTAGCGATGTACTCGCGGTCTATGAACACTTTAAACCCGGCATTCCAGAAATCGCTGGTTTACTGCCCAAGCCTGTTGCTGATCGATTACTAGCCTGGGATCAGCAGCGACTAGCCGAAGGCAAAGAGGCGTGGTCTATGCCTGTCAAACTCGCTTCGCACACAGTACTGGGTACGGCGCTGTTACGTTTAATCGCAGCATGTAAATATATCCGCCGCTTTGGTATACGTTACGCACAAGAGCAAACCCTTATAGAAGAATGGTTGTCAGCTGTCATAGCAGGCATGGCAGAGGACACTCAGCTTGGTTATGAACTGGCGCTGTGCGGCAGGTTAATGAAAGGCTATGGCGCCACCAATGAGCGCTCTCGAGACCATGTATTGCATGTGATGCGGCATGTGGCTACTACCGAGCACACAACGCCTGCAGTGCGCGCAGATGCAATACGTCGTGCGCGTGAGGCAGCGCTCACGGATGAGGCTGGCACACAGCTTGATCGCGTCTTGAAAGAATTAGGTGCGCCAGCCCGACCTATCAAGGCCCAGCCTATACGCTGGATGCCACGAACAAAAAATACTAACTAATACTAATTTATGGAAACTAAGTTGAGTAAGACGGTGGTCTATACCGTAAACGTTGAATTTGGTGATTGCGATCCTGCACGTATTGTTTGGTTTCCTAATTTTTTTCGCTGGATAGACGCTGCGTCACGTCATTTTTTTATTCAATGCGGTGTGCCGCCCTGGCATGAAACAGCCAAGACCCTAGGATGTATCGGCACGCCCTTGGTCGATACGCAAGCCAGCTTTATGAGTACTGCCAGCTACGGTGATGTGCTGGAAATTCATACCTCGATTACTGAATGGCGCAATAAGAGTTTTGTGCAGACCTACCGCATCATGCGTGGAGATGTGGAGATCATGACATGCAAGGAAGTCAGAATTTTCGCCGCTGAAAAAGAGGGTGGTGGCATTCGTGCACTGCCCATACCTGAATCGATACGACTGCAGTGCTCATGAGTTGAACGTTGCTGCTCAGTCGTGCATCAAGACGCCATGGCGCCCAGTGGGCTCACACCTATCCACTGCACATGCAACCATTGTAGAAAAACATACCAGACGATAGCGCCAACAGCCAGCGTGACCCGGGTACCCAAAACCGTTCCAGCAGGGTACTCCACTTCGTTCATGCGATCGCGCTTGCGTGAGGCACGAAAAGTCAGCACCGCCCACACTAACAAGCTGCCGAATAAAATCACATCAGCCAGGTTGCCATTCGAAAGCAGATGCGCCAACGCCCAGATTTTGACGCCCGCCACCATAGGATGACCAATCTTTGCTTTGATGATGTTACGTGGTACGTAGGCGGCTGCGAGTAAGAAGAAGGCTAATAAATTAAGTACTAGCGCAATATTGCGGGCGGCAACAGGCGGTTCCCACAGGGGTATGGGTGCCAGCCGCGCTTGTCCGTAACCGATCACGATCAGCCCAAAGCCAGCTATCGACACTAAAGCATTCAGAAGTTTCCAGCGTTTTTCGCCTAGTCGCTCCATCATCTGTGAGCGCCAGTCATCGGTAAAAATACGGGTGGAATGCGCTGCAATAAAAAGTATCAGTCCTACAATTAATAAAGGCATATAACACTCCTGCGCTGCGCTGTATGAGAAGTGGTGAAGTGTAACGGATTCTTGTCCGTGTACCCTAACTCTGGCCTCGGTTACCATGCAGGGGGCAGCCTAAACTTTAGCAACCCCATCCGATACGATTTTTAATAACCATAGCTTATGCAAACCAAACCCGTTGCCCTGCGCCAGATCGTTGCTGCCGTTATTGGCAATGCACTCGAATGGTATGACTTTGTTGTGTACGGTTTTCTGACCGTGATTATCTCGCGCTTGTTTTTCCCAGCCGAGAGCGAATACGCCTCACTGTTATTGACCATGGTGACCTTTGGTGTCGGTTTTTTCATGCGGCCGGTAGGTGGTGTCCTGATAGGTATGTATGCCGACAGAAAAGGACGCAAAGCGGCTTTGCAACTCATCATTTTGTTGATGACCATTTCAGTTGCCATGATGGCGTTTGCACCGACCTATGCCGCTATAGGTGTCGCAGCACCCCTTATTATTTTGTTAGCGCGATTGTTACAAGGTATGGCCACCGGTGGAGAATTCGCCAGCGCGACATCGTTTTTAGTTGAGAGTGCACCGGCTGGCCGACGCGGATTTTTTGGCTCGCTGCAAATGGTTGGTCAAAGTCTGGCAGCACTGGCAGGTGCAGCAGCAGGTATGTTGATTACGCAGGGCTTAACACCAGAGCAAGTCGATAGCTGGGGCTGGCGTATTCCCTTTTTATTTGGTTTGTTAATAGGCCCCGTTGGTTTATACATACGACGCTATCTCGACGAGACAGAAGCCTTTTTAGAAGCTAGCCAGTCGCATCCTGAGCCAGTTAGCCTAGCGGGTCTGTGGAGAGATCACAGGCGCAGCCTGATGGCATGTTTTGGTTTGGTCGTGGCAGGCACCATCATGTATTACGTGGTGCTGATATACATGCCCACCTACGCAAAAACGCAATTAAAGATACCGTTAGGCGATGCCTTTACAGCGCAAGTGGCCGGACTACTGTGCCTGACAGTAGCTATTCCTTTTTTTGGTGTGTTGAGTGACCGCATAGGTCGCAAACCCATTTTGCTCGTCGCCATGCTGTGTTTTTTTGTGTTGCCTTATCCCTTATTTGCCTGGTTGCAGGCAGACCCCACGGCCTTGCGTTTGGCCATCATGCAAATAATTTTGTGTACCACGGTGGCGATTGCTTTTGGTCCTATATCAACAGCATTGGCTGAACAGTTTCCGGTTCATACACGCTCCACTGGGTTAGCGTTGGCTTATAACTTTGCAGTCATGCTGTTTGGTGGATTTGCGCAATTGATAGTGACATGGTTGATACGCGTAACCGGCAATCCCCTAGCCCCCGCTTTTTATGTGATGTTCGGAGCCGTGGTGGGCACCGCTGGGGTTATGTTAATGATCGATTATTACCAAGAGGATGAATTGCAATGACCACACACACCGCTCCAAGCGCACAAGATCAGTTTGATGATGAAACCTCGCGCCAGATCGAGGCGGTTTATCAGACGCCTGATGTCATCGCTCAGCGTGAAAAAGTACTCGCCATGCTTGCACCACGAGTGGGTGAAACCGCCTTAGATATTGGCTGCGGCCCTGGCTTAACAACACAAGCACTGGCTGTGCAGGTAGGGGTTAGCGGCAAGGTAATCGGTGTTGATATTGCCGATCCTATGCTGTCGCTCGCGCGCCGTCGTTGCGAGAATCTGCCTCAGGTTGGTTTTGAAAAATGCGATATTTTGCGCATGCCGTATGACACCGCCAGTTTTGATATCGCCTTAGCCTCGCAAGTGTATGAGTATGTAGAAGCAATAGATCAATCACTTGTTGAATTAGCCCGAGTGGTACGCACGGGTGGTCGCGTGTTGTTAGTCGATACGGATTGGGAGTCCTGTGTATGGGCTAGCTCAGATGATGCGCGCATGCGCCGCGTGCTTGAAACATGGAATACGCACATACCGCATCCACAGCTGCCGCGTACCCTCAAACAGCGATTAGAGCGTGCCGGATTTGACGATGTGCAGGTTGATATCGTTCCTATACTCAATCTGAGCTACGACCCCACTACCTATAGCGTAGGCATGATGAAGGTGATTGGTGCCTTTGCGGCGGGGCGTAATGGATTGAGTCAGGCCGATATTGATGATTGGCATGCGGATGCACAGGCAACAGGAAAAAATGACGCTTATTTTTTCAGCCTGAATCGCTATGTCTACCGGGCTACACGGCGATGAAGAAAACCCTTAGCTTCATCACCGAGTAGCCCATGTCGATCAGGTTTCGCTGCCAGCGACAGGTGGCTCTTCTTTTGGGGTCTTTTGAGCTAGCCACCAACCGGCAGCCACTACTAACAGTGCACCCATGGTTCCGGTCAGACTCAGTCGCAGGCCTAATTCAGGGAAGTGCAGAGCAGACGTTGGCAGCAGGCTAGCAACTGTGTCAGCGATGGCCAGGTCACCAGAGATCATAGAGCCACCGAGATAACCCAGCAGTGCTGCACCTGCGGTCACCAGACCAGGAATGCGGTCCATGACTTTTAAGATGAATGAACTTCCCCAAATAACCACCGGTATGCTGACCATGATGCCGAAGGTCACCAGCAGGATTTTGTGATCGGCATGTGCCTGATCGGCCGCACTGGCAACAGCAATCACATTGTCGATACTCATGGCCAAGTCAGCCACGATGATGGTTTTAATTGCGGTGGCTAGTCGGTCACCGCCGTCTATGTCGCCCGCATCATCGCCTTCGTCACTCAACAATTTGGCTCCTATCCAAAGAAGCAGCAAACCACCTATGAGTTTCAGGTAGGGCAGAGTGAGCAAGCTGACCGCAAAGGTAATGAGCAGAATACGAATAACAATCGCACCCATCGTTCCATAAAGAATGCCTTTAGAGCGCATTTCTACGGGTAAGTTTTTACAGGCCAGCGCAATCACGATGGCGTTATCACCACCCAGCAGTATGTCGATCAAAATAATCTGACCCACCACTACCCAACTAATTTCTTGAAGGAATTCCATAGTCTACTTTCCTGTTTTGTACGGTTAGGCTAACTGACTTGATTGCATTTTTGCTTGCTGAGCTTTTTCTTCTCTAACCTGGCGTTCTATGGACTCAACTTTTTCATCGCTCATGCCGAACTGTTTCTTTAATCGTTCCAGATTTTCACGTTCGTCATCGGTCACGATACCGTCGGCTAGTGCTTCGCGTATGGTGGTTTCAAACATGACTTCGCGTCGCTCGACCTGGGTCGTGTAGGCAGTAGCGACCACACCGGTCAAAATAGCAGCAAGGGCGATGCCCAAAACCTGCGTTAACACCACCAGTACGATACCGACCATGGATACCGGCTCTACGTTACCCCAGCCCGAAATAATAGTAAGTAAATACCATTTCATTGTTGCCGGAATTGACGGAAAAATATCTGGCTGCAGATGGCCTTCAGCGATATAAATAAGCGACGAGCACAGCAGGCACGAAATCAACAGCAAAAACATGGCCGAAGTAAATGATTCACGCTCGGTTTTAACAGCCTCTGCCAAATCTGATAACGCGCTGTTATAGCGCGACAGCTTGAAAATCCGCATTAGTCTAAACAAGCGCAAGAATCGTAAATCGATACCGGGCATGAGCAGTTGCAGGTAGAACGGGACCGTGCCAAAAAAATCAATGAATCCGTAAAAGCTGAAGATATATTCTTTGCGTCCGCGCCAGCTGCCGCCCTCTGATTGAGCATATTTAACACCGAAGGACCATACACGCAGTATGTATTCAAGGGTGAAAATCATGACGCTGGTAACGTCGAATATATGAAAATAATACTCGTACTGTACGTGCAGCTCGTGCACAGATTCTAAAATAATTGCCAGTACGTTCAGGACAACAACGGCAGAAATAAAAATCTCGCAAAAGCGTGTGGCCGGATTGTGAACCGAACCATCCAGCATTTCGTAAATGCGGGTTTGTAGTGATTTCATTGATGGTGGGGCGCTGGTTTAACCAACGTTCAGATTATTTTTACTTGATAGATTAATGTAGATTTAATATGAAAAGTTACTAAAATAATCACATAAATTGAGTAGAGGCATTATATACCTGCCAACCTGAAATATTCTAGCCAGCATACTCACCCATAGGCTATTGCACTAGTGTTTAGGAGCACCGAATCATGAAGTTGTGATTAATTGCAAATTTACTACTTGCTTTAATCGGTTTAAGCAATTGCCAACTCTGAATTTTGCCAGCTACACTCTCACTCTTAACCATTAGTTGGCTGTTACTAAGCTGGTTCAAACAACCGTATTGTTGAACATTTAGCAAGTGGTTGAGTCAATACATACTCTGCTACAGCGGCAGAGTGATAAAAATTCTAATTACTAGGGCATCCCCTGCAGGTCTTCATGAGCGCACACCACACTCCAACTATGCAAGCGCAGTCATTTCGACACAAGCTCTATCAATTGCTGCTCGACGAGCGCAATAAATCGGGCAAAAAATCGTTCATCAATCGCTTTACGCTACTGCTCATACTGCTCAATTTATTTGTGCTGTTGCTGGAATCAGCACCGGTAATTTATGCCCAATACCGTGACTTGTTTTTTGCATTCGATGTGTTTTCAGTGGGTGTCTTTAGTCTGGAATATGCGCTGCGGTTGTATTTGGCACCCGAGGATCCAGAATTCGCGCATAAATCATCTCCTCGCTTAGCCTACTTGACCAGCGTGGTCGGCGTGATCGACCTGTTGGCAATTGCACCGTTTTTTGCGGGTCTGTTGTTTGCGATGGATACACGCTTGCTGCGTGTTATACGGCTGCTACGGATACTAAAAATATCTCAGATATTTATTGAAGGAACGCGCGAATTTATACAACTCAATCGCGGTAGAACGCTGCGGCAAAAAGTACACGCACTGTTATTCACTAGTGATTACGGTGGCCGCTTAAATCAAGCCATAGAATTTTTTCTGATTTTTTGGATTGTGGTTTCAGTACTGTCTATCGTGCTGGAATCCGTTGAAAGCATCAACGTCCATTTTTCACATCACTTTGCTGTGCTCGATGTTGCGTCATTCGTCGTCTTTTTTATTGAGTATGCACTGCGTATTTATTCTTACCCAGAAGAAAACGTAAAGCAGACATCGTTCATGTCGCGCTTTAATTTTATACGCTCGCCATCGGGTCTGCTGGATTTAATGGCGATACTCCCATTCATGCTGGAGCTCATTCTAGGTGGCACGCTGGATCTGCGCTTCCTGCGTATCATTCGTATGGTTAGGCTGTTAAAGCTGGGTCGCTATTCATCTGCCAGCGATACGATGTTTAACGTCATTAAAAAAGAATTACCCGTACTTACTGCGGGCATGTTCATGATTGTTTTACTGGTATTTATGATGGCCGCTTTTGGTTATCTGCTCGAGCGCGATGCCCAGCCAGACAAGTTCGAAAATATTCCCCAATCTATTTACTGGGCGGTGATTACACTAGCTTCTGTCGGTTATGGCGATATCTCACCTGTCACACCAGGTGGCCGTCTGATTACTGTATTGCTTGCTTTAGTCGGTATCGGTATTTTTGCCATACCTGCCGCTATTTTGGCTTCGGGCTTTACCGATCAAATGCGTTCGCGACGTGATCAGATCCGGCATGAATTACTGGTCATGGCGCGCGATATCGATTTCGCGGGTGAGGGCCATCAAGAATTTGTTGATTACGCCAAGAGCCATCATTTATCAATGGCAGAAATCAATCAAATCATCGAGCAGATTAAAGACGAGCTTGAAGAAGCGGAATCACCAAACGCAGAGCTGCAATCATTGGTGCTGGCAGCCGGCAATCCTGAATTCGCATTAGCCCAATACCGTATGCTCGTAGCACATCTTTCTCAGTTAGCGGCGATTGCTGATGCTGGATATATAGCCCGTCAATTGCAGGTCTCGGGACAGTCTACCGAGCTAGAGCGCACGATCTGGGAGCATGTAGAAAAAACACGACCTGAGTCGTGAAGGTGGCTAAAAATCAAGGACCATGTTGCATCGATATGCAGACGAGTAACCTCTCCCGACACAAGTTGCAAAATATTTATTAACTGATCTACACTTCGCCTGATCTTATTTTTAGATGGGTACTGTAATGACAACTGCGCTAATCATTGTATTTGTTGCTGCTTACGTGGCGATTGCTTTTGAGCATCCTATCCGTATCAACAAAACAGCCTCTGCTTTACTGGGTGCAGGTTTGTTATGGAGTATTTATGCCTTAGCCTCTGGCAATGCCCATGCGAGTGAGCATTTGTCGGAGACGCTGGTTGGCACTGCTCAAATCGTTTTCTTTCTCATGGGCGCGATGACGATAGTCGAAGTGGTAGATGCGCACAATGGCTTTGATGTCATAACCTCACGCATACGCACAACCAACATCACAGCCCTGGTATGGATGGTTGGAGCGGCCACATTTTTTCTAAGCGCTATTTTAGATAACCTGACGACTGCTATTGTCATGGTGTCGCTCACTAAAAAACTGATTGATTCGCGCGAACAGCGCTTAATATTCGCTGGCTTGATTGTCATTGCCGCTAATTCGGGTGGTGCTTGGTCGCCCATAGGCGACGTTACAACCACCATGTTATGGATTGGCGGCCAGATCACTGCTCTGGCGATTATGAAATCGGTGATTCTTCCTTCTATCGTTAGCTGTTTAGTTCCGCTGGCTGTCATTAACTACATGTTGCGTGGACAAAAAGTAACTGAACCCGCCTCTGAATCTGGTGCTCAGATGAATACGACTTCCGAGCGTGAACGTAACATCATGTTTTTTCTTGGGCTAGGCGTGCTGGTTGCGGTACCAGCGTTTAAAACCATCACCCACCTCCCACCATTCATGGGCGTATTGTTTGGTTTAGGATTGCTATGGTTGGTTGGTGACCTGCTTCACGGTAGCAAAACAGAGGAAGAAAGAGAGCACCTTAACCTCACAAGTGCACTCAGCCGTATAGACATGGCATCGATAGTTTTTTTCATCGGTATTTTGCTCGCCGTTGCAACCCTAGAGCACTCGGGGATTCTTCCAGCCTTAGCATCCTGGTTAAACGATACCGTTGGCAGAGAAGATTTTATTGTTTTACTGATCGGTATAGTAAGTGCCATCGTAGACAACGTCCCCTTAGTGGCAGCCGCTATGGGCATGTATGATTTGGGACAGCACCCACCCGATAGTTTTCTGTGGGAATTTCTGGCTTACTGCGCTGGTACTGGTGGATCAATTCTGATCATAGGCTCTGCGGCGGGTGTGGCTGCTATGGGGCTAGAGCGGATAGACTTCATGTGGTATCTGAAAAAAATTAGTTGGCTTGCACTGTTGGGTTATCTGGCTGGCGCGCTGGTGTACATGCTGCAGATTTATATAATGTCATAGCTGATGGTAGGGGAATGTTGTTATTGATGCGGCCTGGGCGGTTGCTTCAACTTGCCACCAGGCCCTAAGCTGCTTTGGATGGTTATTGGTATTTTAAAGTTGTATCAGTTGGCGGGTTTCGCGTGCTCTTTGCGCAAATGAAAAATAAAAATAAATTAATTTACTTATGCTAGAAATCACTGCTACCTGCCTGGTTCTTACCGCACTCCTTGCGTATGTCAATTTCAGATACATAGGCCTACCCATCACCATAGGTGTCATGGCGACTGCATTGGCATTGTCGCTTTCTATTGTGGGTCTGCATTGGGTAGGTGTCGATTTCGGACTTCATACGCAGTTAGAGTCCATGCTCAAAGCGATTGATTTTTCTAATGTGCTGATGCAGGGAATGCTGTCCTTGCTATTATTTGCAGGTGCTCTGCATATCAACCTTTCTGAGTTGAGTGCCTATCGTTGGCAGATTTTAGTATTGGCTTTTTTCTCTACGCTATTTTCCACCATTATTATTGGCATGGCGGCTTGGTATATTCTTCCCATCATCGGTATACAACTCCCGTTACTGTATTGCTTGCTTTTTGGTGCACTCATTTCACCCACCGACCCGATCGCTGTCATGGGGATATTAAAGTCTGCAGGTATCCCAAAAAATCTGGGCTTGGTTATATCGGGTGAATCCCTCTTCAATGATGGCATTGGAGTCGTCATTTTTTCTATCCTGATGGGAGTGCTGTTGGTAGGCAAAGTACCTAGTTTTGATGAGGGTTTGGGCTTGCTCATGCGTGAGGCTGGCGGTGGACTATTGTATGGACTGCTACTTGGTTACATAACCTTCAAACTGCTTGCCAGCATCGACAATTACCAAGTTGAAGTCATGATTACCTTGGCCGCAGTCATGGGCGGCTATGTTGTCGCCAGCAAGCTGCATGTTTCAGGTCCGCTTGCGATGGTGGTTGCGGGGCTGGTCGTAGGCAATCACGGTCGCGAATTTGCTATGTCCGAAACTACGCGTGATTATGTCGATATGTTTTGGGAAATGATCGATGACATTCTCAATGCCGTGCTGTTTGTCTTAATAGGTATGGAAATTTTACTGATTGCATTTTCTATCAATATGGTGGTGGCTGCAATGGCGATGGTCTTGCTCACCTTGATAGCGAGGTTCCTGACAGTGTGGGTGCCAGTGCAAGTTTTCCCAGGATATTTTAATCTCCCGCGCGGTTCCGGTGTAGTGTTGACGTGGGGTGGTTTGCGCGGTGGTATCTCTGTTGCGCTGGCTCTTTCACTGCCCAGCGGTCCCGAGCGCGAAATTGTGCTTGCGCTTACCTACGGCATAGTCGTCTCGTCGATATTGATACAGGGGCTAACCATAGGGAAGGTCGCGAGTAGGGTCGTTCATCCCTCGGAGCCTGCGTCGAATCAACCATGATGCAATGCGGCTAGTGGTAAAGATTTTCTACCCGGCCGTCAGCATCCACCCGATAGCAGCGTAAATCCAGCTGAAAAACCTCGGGCTTGACTATCGATTTGCCGCGCAACATACGCGCACATTCTTGTAAGCCTTCGGGTACCGAAGGATGAGGAAAAATCAGTTCGGCCAGTTGGTCTATGCCAGCATCCAACGCAATCATCAAGGCGATCGCCTGACTAGTGCTGGAAGCGTGATTACCCATCACACGCATGCCGAGAATTTTCATCTCGTCGTCATCCGAGACCAAAATCTTAAAGAAGCCCCCAGTCTTACCCATAGCAATGGCACGATTAATGTAACGGTAATCCATCATCGCCATGCGGTAAGGAAGTTTGCGCTTGCGTGCTTGCGTTTCATTGAGCCCCACAGCGGCCACCTCAGGATTTAAAAACATGATGGTCGAAATATTTTCGTAAATCAGATCGCGCGCAGGTGTGCCAAAGATGCGCTCAACCGCATAGCGACCTTCCAGTTCTCCTACATTGACTAGCGATATATCCGCAGTGAAATCGCCCACGGCATAAATATTCGGTACGGTGGTTTGAGTTGCATCATCTATGCAATAGCCGCGCTCATTAAGTTTTACGCCAGCGGCTTCCAACCCGAGATTATCGGTAGTAGCTACACGACCAACAGAGATCAGTGCGTTATCGACCAGATAGGTTTCGTGGCGACCATCTTTGTAGTTCAGCACATACTCGACTTTGCCATCGA
>JAJTGE010000001.1:0-1403 GCA_021298555.1 Oxalobacteraceae bacterium | reverse complement strand
GGTAGTGAGGCGATGCCGTCACTGGTGAGTATGATTTTTTCATCGATCGGAATATGAGGCAGGTAGCGCGGATGACTACCGATGGCCAGCACGATGTTGTCGGCCCAGATGGTTTCACTGCTGCCGTCAGCTAGCGTGATTTCTATTTCATTTTGACTGATGAGCTTGCCATGACCATGGAATTCCGACAGCAGCTCTTTTTGTTTGAAATAATTAATTTGCTCACGTAACTGAGCATATTTATCGCCCACTGCACGGTGCATTTCATGAATCACTGCAGGGTAGCTTAGGTCGCACTGATTAACGGTATAGCCGTAATCGGTATGGCGTGTGCTCTTGTAGCTTTCGGATAGCTCCCACAGCGTTTTGGATGAGAGGGCGCCATTAAAAATACCTGCACCACCGACTTTGTTTTTTTCTACCAGAGCGACCGTTTTACCAAAGTCCAGGCCGCGCATAGTCGCGGCAAACCCGGAGGGGCCGCCGCCGATCACACATAAATCAAATTTTTTCATTAAGTGCACTTTCTGATGGAGGCAGATCGATAGCCCAGGGGCACCGGTCCGCCTAAGCCTATGTTTGAAAACAGGACGTCGACACAGCGCTTGGCTATAGCAAGAACCTATTAATCTGGGGAAATAATTTAACAGGTTTGACTTAACTATGAGTAATAATCACTAAAATAATGTTTACCGTAATTCGTCCTAATTTGCCAAGCTATCAATTTGGAAATAACGGACAATCGCCACCAAAAAATAAACAACAAAAATACATAACGACTTATGAATGATTCTGCAAATTCGATGCCCCGACCTGCGCTGACAGGTTGGCGTTTAAAGCTCTACACCATCATCTTTGAAGCCGATACGGTGACAGGCAAGCAATTTGATTTGGTGCTGGTGTGGAGCATAGTGATCAGCCTGGTGGTGATCATGTTGGACAGCATGCAGGAGATCCATGCGCAGCACAAAGACATGCTGAATACGGTGGAATGGTTTTTTACGATTTTATTTACCATCGAGTACGTAGCGCGTTTGGTTTGCAGTCCTAGTCCCATGCGCTATGCCAAAAGTTTTTTGGGCGTGATCGATCTGCTTTCTATCTTGCCCAGTTTTGTGTCGCTGTTTATTCCTGAGGCCTATGTTTTACTGGATGTTCGGATACTGCGCCTGCTGCGAATTTTTCGTGTGCTTAAGCTCACCGGCTATGTCGAGGAATACCAGTGGCTAATGCTGGCGGTGGTCGATAGCCGTCGGAAAATTGGTGTTTTTATCTCTATCATCCTGACCCTGGTGGTGATACTGGGCACGATGTTGTATGTGGTGGAGGGGCCTGAGAACGGCTTTACCAGCGTGCCGACCTCAATTTACTGGGCTATCTCGACCCTGACCACGGTGGGATTC
>JAJTGE010000024.1 GCA_021298555.1 Oxalobacteraceae bacterium | reverse complement strand
GAGTTTGAGTTTGGATTCCAGGGCTTTGGCGACCTCGGCTATTGGGACGACTGGTATGGCACGCGGGATCAGGGGCATCGCTTTGGTCCAGCCATATTCGGTAAATTTCCGCTAGGTGGACGCAAAGCATTCAAATACAACGCCGCTTTCCTGATGGGTAAAAATGCGATTGATGGCCAGGGTGTGCGTGGCAATACCTTCCGAACACAGCTGGAATACGAATTCTGATTTTTCTCTCTCTGTATGGTTTCAAGCCCTGCTAGTCAGGGCTTTTTTTTCATCGAGACGCGCAAGGTCGATGCTGCAGACCAGAGTAAAATTGCCCTAAGTAAACATCTTATTTCAGGAGACTCGCATGACACGTACGCCAGATCAGCCCAACCGCCGCACCTTTCTTAAGCAATCGGCTGCACTGACCGGCGCATTTGTTCTAGGCGTTCAGGGTTCGACCTTTGCTGCTGCGGATGGCCTTGGCCCTGAAGTTACACACTGGGTAGTAATACATGCCGACGATACGGTGGTTATTCGTATAGCGCGATCTGAATTAGGACAGGGAACCTTTACAGGTTTAGCGCAACTTGTCGCCGAAGAGCTCGAGTGCGACTGGAGCAAAGTACGTCCTGAATACGCCGATGTGAACATGCACATGCGCCGTAATCGTATTTTTAAAGATATGTCGACCGGAGGAAGCCGCGGCATACGTGATTCGAATGAATACGTTCGTAAAGGTGGTGCTGCTGCGCGTGAAATGTTAATTGCAGCCGCCGCGCAGAGTTGGAATGTGCCAGCTTCTGAGTGCCGCGCGCAAAACAGTGTGGTGACACATTCCTCCGGAAAACGTGCCAGCTACGGAGAACTCGCTCAATTAGCCAGCACGCTACCTGTACCTGAAAATCCACCATTAAAAAATCATAAAGACTGGAAGATAGCCGGCACCTCACCTGCTCGTTTTGATATTCCGGCTAAGGTCAATGGCTCGCAAAAATATGCTGCTGATGTTCGCTTGCCTGGAATGCTTCACGCTTCCATAGTACAAAGCCCCGTGTTTGGTGGCTTTGTAAAGCGTGTCGATGATGCCAAGGCCAAGTCTATGCCAGGTGTTAAACACATCGTCGCCACTGAGGAGTGGGTTGCCGTGGTGGCCACAAACTGGTGGCAGGCTAATCAAGCAGTTAAAACATTACGTATCGATTGGGAAAACGGCAGCAAGGGCGACGTCTCCAGTGCCAGCATTATGGAAAAGCTACGCGAAGGCATTGCTCTTACCAATGCACCCCTAGCACGCAAAGACGGTGATTCAACCACCGCTCTGGCCCAAGCACATAAAGTACTCGAAGCTGAGTACCACACCGGTTTTGTGAATCACGCCACGATGGAACCGCAAACAGCCACAGCGCTGTTTAATCCAGACTATCTTGAAGTGTGGGTAGGAACACAAAATGGTGAATCATCCATAGCCGCTGCCGCTGAAGTATCGGGGCTGCCGTTAGATAAAGTTCAAATTCACAAAATGCATGCAGGTGGCGCATTTGGACGTCGCGGCCCTCATCAGGATTACACCAAACAAGCAGTAAAAATTGCCATGGCTGTACCGGGCACGCCCATAAAACTGCAATGGTCGCGCGAAGAAGATATACGTCAAGGCCGCTATCGTCCGGTATCGTTAGTCAAACTGCGCGGAGGATTAGACAAAGACGGTAATTGGTTAGGTTGGGAAGTCAGACAATCAGATCAATCGATTGCAGCGACCGTGTTTCCACAATTTGTTAAAGACGGCATAGATCAAATTAACACGCGCGTGTTTCGTGATAATCCCTATGCTGTACCTAACTTCACCAATGAGTATGTATTAAAAGATTTTCACGTACCCCCAGGTTTTTGGCGCGCTGTAGCACACACCAACAACCCTTTTTATCGTGAATGTTTTATCGATGAACTAGCGCATGCAGCGGGTAAAGATCCGTATCAATTTCGCCGTCCTCTGCTAGAAGGAAAAAAAGATCAGGCCGTGTTGGACGCAGCGGCCAAGGCTATTGATTGGGATAAACCTGCTCGCAAAGGTGTACATCGTGGCATCGCAGTCGTTGATTCGTATGGCAGCTTTACTGCTGCGGCCGTTGAACTCTCTGTTAGCAAAGGTAATGTAATTCACATCAAGCGCGTAGCTGTCGCGATTGACTGCGGCCATGTGGTTCATCCTGATGCTGTAAAGGCCCAGATAGAGGGTGGAGTGATCTGGGGATTATCCGCCTTGATGTTTGAAGATATCACCATAGAAAAAGGGGCTGTTCAACAAAGTAATTTTGGTGACTATCCTTTGGCGCGCATTAATCATGCTCCGCAAGTACTGAGTGTATTGGTGCCTAGCGGTGGCTTCTGGGGCGGTGTGGGCGAGCCACCTATAGGTGGTGTGATTCCTGCGATGATGAATGCGTTGTTTAGCGCTACCGGAAAACGCATACGTTCGCTACCGCTTAAACATCATGGCTTTAGCTATAAAACCTGATCTATACAACTTACTTCACCAGGCCAGATAATCTGGTCTGGTGAACAACGTTAGTTGGTTAGGCGATTACGCGCAAGATGACGAAAATCATTGCTATAACTAATGAATTTTTCACTCGCTAAAAAACGTTGATCTGGACGAGTTAATTGATGTAAGCCAGAAAGGTTCACACAGGCCTCATCGATCAGCTTGCGCTGCATGTCGGCTTGTTTCGGGTCCTCTGGCGTAAATATTTGGTCGATGATTATCTTTAACTCTGCTTCGGCCTCTGACTGACTCAAACGCTGCTGCATAATTTTTTCCAGTGTGGCGATAATTCGTTGCTGACGTTGCTGGCGCCGCTCCCAAGTAATGCGCGCATCCCATGACGAGCGGCTGACTGCCTGCTGGATAAATCGTCGTTGCTCTTCGCTTAGACGCCCATAAAAAGATTCTGCTCTGTCTATCCATTCGTCAGAGCGCAGCCGTTGAATTTTTTCAGTCGACGTATCCAACCATTTCGAACGCCACTCTTTATCTTCTTTTGCAAACTTTTTTTTCAGATAGCGTATTTCTTCAGGACCTAGCTGCTGAGATAGCCTGATCCAAATAGGCAAAGTCTGTCGCATCAAGATATCAATTTTTTCACGCAAGGCCAGGATGTCCTCACACACCTCAGCCGCTGGTATATCGCTCCCCATACGACTTGCAAGTGCGCTGGTTACGCGTGCATACTCCGGTAACTGAGTTTGCCTGTGCCACGTGTGCAAAGCTTTCAAATCCGCTTTAAACTGAACTGATTTTTCCGAACTGAGATCCAGGTAACGATCAATCCACCAATATCCCAGATGATCAGCCTGATCGTAACCAATACGCACTGTGCTGCAACCAGTAATGACCATGGCAAGCACAAACCCATGCAACAATCGCTTTAGAGCCCTCACGAAAAAAAGACCTCGCTATGACTATCAATGTTATTGGAACACCCTTGAAACCCTGCTCTACGGATCCGATGACAGGTTACTTCCGCGATGGCTGCTGCCATACGGATGAAACAGATAGCGGGTCCCATGTCGTCTGCGCAGAAATGACGGACGAGTTTTTGCTGTTTTCTAAACAGCGGGGCAATGACCTTTCTACCCCGCGACCAGAATTTCGTTTTCCCGGACTCGTGCCAGGCAACCGCTGGTGCCTCTGCGCATTGCGTTGGAAAGAAGCTTTTGATGCAGGCGTTGCACCCACGGTGATTTTGGAATGTACGCATATCAATGCACTCAAATATATTGATCTGAAATATTTGTTGGCCAGTCAGGCGTGCGATTGATGCCGTATTAATCGGTCGATACAGAACTATCTCCCCTACCGACCACGTAATGTTCGTAGAATTCCCCGAATATCGCGTTTAGTACTTTTCGGTTTGCAACCAATACGCGTTCATTATTAATAATAGAAATATTTATCATATCTAAAGTCGCTAATGATTCGAGTGACATGCCTATATCTCCCACAGTGGAGTCAGTCAGCTTAGCCAATTCCAGTATGCTGATGCCTTCTTCGCCAGCTAACATCAGTGCCGAAAGTATGCGAACCCGCTTTTCGGTAGCAAAACCACCCATTAAGCGCGCCATTTCCTTAGGCTCCATTCATCCTCCTGAATTATTCCGCTCAGTCAAAAACTAAAGAAGGCTAGCACAAACAGACTGCAGCGACCGGGTACCGATTTCACTACCTGTTATTAGTGCCGCTTGCGGGACCAGCTGCTGCAGCTAAAACTAGATTACAAGCAAACGCCCTTCCCCACGTGCAAAAGATTCACGCCAGCGCTATTGCGCCAGATTGCCTAGTTCTGCCTGCTGGAATTTCCACAAACCCAAAATCGAAGCAACCCTACCGCCTGACTGAACAACTCGACCTGTCCCTAATGCTAGATATGGATCAAACGTGCGTTTAATTGGCGAGGCTGGTGGTCTATTTTTACGCAAAATGAATCTCGCTCTATGTCATCTGTTGCGCAATATCGTTAAGAGATCCTGTCCAATTTTGGCTGAGCTTCAACTTTTGCCCTGAATCGCGGTCGAACGGTTGACGCGCTCTGGAAACACCATGAAGAAAATTAACTGCCTACTATCGTTTGTTTTTATCTGGTTTTTTATACCGGGTACAGCTATGGCACATCAGGGGCGTGTTGGTGTGGGTGTCTATTTTGGGCATGGTTTTTATTATCCACCGCCCTATTATTTCCCGCCTCCTGTTTATTACCCATCACAGCCCGTTATCATTCAACAGCAAGCACCGGTATACATTGAGCAAATTCCGCAGCAAGTTACACCCAACGCACCTCAAGCTGTCGGGGATTGGTATTACTGCGCATCGTCTAAAACATACTACCCCTACACCAAGAGTTGCCCAGAACCCTGGCAACTTGTATCCCCTGTGCCTCCTTCAATACAGAGTCGATGAAAATGAAAACCATCGTTGCTCTGTGCTCGCTATTTTTCTTGGTCTCCTGCGCGACAGCACCAGTTGGCCCCAGCGTATTGGTATTGCAGGGATCGAGTAAAACTTTTGATGAATTTTCTCGCGACGATGTTTACTGCCGTGATTATGCTTTGCGGCAATTAGGAGGCAAATCCCCCGGCAAGACATTGCAAGAATCCGCCATCAGCAGCGCAACCATCGGAACCGCCATCGGTGCAGCAGCGGGGGCTGCCATCGGGGGGCGTGATAGCGCTGCTGTCGGTGCGGGCACAGGCTTGCTGTTTGGTAGTGTTGCGGGGTCAGAATCCGGACGGTATGAACGCAGCAGTAGTCAAACGATGTATGACCATGCGTATATTCAATGCATGTATGGCGCAGGACACCGGGTGCCAGTGCCCGCAGGTATGTTCTCACCCGAACATAGATCGGCTCCCAAAGCACCGTCATCAAGTACACCGATACCTCCACCACCTTTGTCATCACCGCAGCCAGCATCAAAGTAGAAAAATGGCTGAGATTGTTGTCATGGGCCCAACCTGCTTTGGCGCCTTCTAATTTACAGCTGCAATGATCTTAAGGCTGACAAGCCGGTAAATCATTACTACCTGTTCTGGAGCTCTGCTGTAGATAATAAGTCAGGGCTTCTGCTCAAGACATCCCAGAGCAGAGCTATCTACAGCAGGGCTTCTATTTAAGATTTGTCTGCTGACGACGTTGTTGCCATAACCAAGCGCCCACAGCACCTGCCATGTATTGGGTTATGTCTGAGTGAACCCTAATGCAGAGAGTAATTAAGTTTGGCGAACCGCATTATCGAGAGTGGCATTACAATAGAGAAACATTGGCAGAATAAAAATCTCAGGAGCCCAGCGCTTGATTTCACTCAGACTACTCGGATGCAATGGAGGCATCGGGGGTAAGGACAGGCAGACCACCAGCTATTTACTCCAAGAGTCCACCATTATTGATGCTGGTACAGGGCTCACTATTCTCGATTTGCCTGAATTAGCTGCGATCGATCACGTGGTGCTGACCCACGCGCATATGGACCACATCGCCTGTCTGCCACTGTTAATTGATTCAGTAACAGCACAGCGCGAATCACCCGTTCAAGTATGGACGCTACCCGAAGTTATCGACATCCTGTCCACACATATTTTTAATGAAAAAGTATGGCCCGATTTCAGGAAAATTCCTTCGCCAGATTCGCCATTTATGACACTCAATGCCATCAGCCAAAGAACGGCTATTGGAGGAATGTTTTTTACACCGCTGTCCGCACGCCATGGAATTCCAGCCTGTGGCTACCTAGTTGAGAACGAAGGGGTCGCTCTAGCCTTTTCTGGAGACACTGAGGATTGCCCCTCTTTTTGGGAGGCTATGAAACAAAGCAGCACGTTGAAAGCCGTCGTTGTTGAATGCTCTTATCCGTCTGCGCTGACGAACATAGCGCAAGTATCCATGCACATGGATGTGCCAAGTATTGTCGCCAGAGTAGCTGAACTACCCAAAGAGATAACGGTCGTCATAGTTCATCGCAAACCCGGTTTAGAAGATGCGATAGAGGCCGAGTTGAGAATGCAATTACCCTCAAGAGACCTCATATTCCCAAAGCCTGGTGACGTTCTGAGTTTTGGATAAGCTGCGTTAAATACTCCTCTGAACTGCCCCGTGCTACATCCATAGGTGCTTGATGTCAGCCAGGGCGGACTGCCTCCGAAGCCCCCCAGATGCTGATTATGGCCATGCATTACCAACACCGCGCTCAACCATTTTTTGAGCGCACCCATGAAATTTGCCCGGCGGGTTTGGCTTATAAACGGCTTTAACAAGCTATAATGCGTGCGAATTCGATTTGTATGCTCCTAACCCTCCTTCAAGCCTTTTGAGAGCTTTACTGGACATCCCTACAACAGGACATGTCCTAGCCCATAGATGTAGGTCTTTTGGGGATGTCATGAGTGCGATGCTCTAGGCATTTCCTAATCACCCTAGTAATGCGGGTGGTACTTGCTAGTGAAGATGCAAATAGGTTCGGGTCGTCAATGCCCTGCCTGTATCGATGAGTAAAAATTTAACTAAAGAATTTCGTACCAAGCATAAATAGCTTTACCTAGTTTTACGATAGCTACGTGACAAACGTGTAATCGAAAATTTCCAGCCAAGCTTAAGAAATTTTATTTTCGCTGGATGGACGGTCTGAAAATTTTGGGCTGTTCTACTTAATGCAACGCGCTCCACTGTAAAAAACTCTTCAGTGGTTTTAACCTAGCGCACAACCTGGATGACTATGGCAAAAGAAGAAATGTTGGAAATGCAAGGTGTAGTTGATGAAATCTTACCTGACTCCCGCTATCGCGTGACCCTACAAAATGGTCATACGCTGATCGCTTATACCGCTGGAAAAATGCGTATGCACCATATACGTATTTTGGCAGGCGATAAAGTCACTTTAGAATTATCGCCCTACGATTTAAGCAAGGGCCGCATCACTTTCCGCCACATCGAAGGCCAAGCTAAACGCTCTTCTTTCAACAACCGACGATAAGCCGACAGCACCAGCTATACCTGGTGCTGTGATCAGTGCAATTTCACGCGCGGCTTGGTGTTGTGTCTTAGCCAATCGACTAAAGTATCAACTGCCATCCTAAAGAAGCCATGCAGTGCCATTTGATGGTTTCGATACAGCGACAGATACAGCATGCGCGCTAAAAAACCCTGTATCTTGACCGACCGCCCCACCATCTTGCCCATCAAATTTCCGACTGTTTCGTAATTTCCAAGCGAAATAAGCGAGCCATAGTCGCGGTAAATAAAAACTGGCAACGATTTTTTCTTTATTAGCCGCTTCATGCTTTTCACTAAAGTAGATGCCTGTTGATGCGCCGCCTGAGCCCGCGGAGGAACAATCTTTCCTGAATCACCCCAAAAACATGCCGCACAATCTCCAAATGCAAAAATGTTTTTGTCCGATACAGATTGCAACGTATCAGAAACAATAATCTGACCTATGCCATTCGTCTCTACCCCTATGTCACGCAAAACCTGAGGCACTCGAATACCACCGGCCCACACTGTAAGATCGCTGGGTAATGTCTTACCGCTGGCGGTGATAACTGCGTCGGGTGTGACTTGAGTGACCCTATCACCTGTCATCACATCAATATTCAAATGCCCTAGCAGCTTGGTCGTTTCTAAGGATATTTTTTCTGGCAGTGGAGGAAGAATTCGCGGCCCCGCCTCAACTAGTGTGATCTGCACATCTTTTTGAGGATCTAATTTGTGCAAGCCATAAGCGGCAAGAACTTCAGCGGTATTACGCAACTCAGCAGCCAATTCAACACCGGTTGCACCACCTCCAATAATAACGAGATGAACCTTTTTTACCGGCGCATCAACTAACTGAAACGCCCTGCTTTGTGAACGCATGCAAGCAGCCAAAATTCGCCTGCGTATGGTTTCAGCCTGATTGACTGTATCAACAGCCATAGCATGCGTTTCAGCGCCAGGTACATTAAAGAAATTTGTAACGCTGCCTATGGATATCACCAAAGTATCGTAGGGAAGAACCCGTTCTGGCAGTATCGGCATCTGGTTTTCATCCAGCACTGGAGCTACACGCAGACATTTTTCTTCGCGACTGACATCCATTAAGGCACCCTGATAAAACTCAAAGTGATGCCAACGCGCTTGGGCCACATACTCCAACTGATGCGCACTCGGATCCATACTGCCGGCTGCAACTTCATGTAGCAATGGTTTCCAAATATGCGTAGCTGACTTATCAACGAGAATAATTTGAGCCTTTTTTGATTTGCCCAACGAGTCACCCAAACGAGTGGCTAACTCTAATCCGCCAGCACCACCTCCAACGACGACAATTCGATGAATCTCTTGTCCGGACGACCGGCGCTCTTTGGGTATGACGTAGGCTAAACTATTCATTGGCTCTTGTTGGCTGTTGGAGAGGTGGGGAAAATAAATGATTGAGGATTATTGGTCTCTACTATCAAAAAGATAATGAGATCGGATCAGAAGTTATCTTATAGATCAATCTTGTACCGTTAGATATTTTAACAACTTTGCAAATGAATTAGTAATTAAGTCTGAGCAAAACGCTGTCTTAATCATATACAGATACCCAACCAATTATTCTGATCACACCAGCTCGCACAAGGGTGCTGTCAAGCTATACAATTTGTAATTGTGTGCTTACGAATAAGCTAATACGATAAACCCCATCGCGCTAAAACCAATCTACTACTCAAAACCAACATGAAAACAAAATCAACGAGTGCGTATCTGCGTTTTCTACATCTGGCTAAAGCAATAAAAGAAGTCCCTCTTTTACCCGGGCTTGAGCCTATTGAAGAAAAAATCCTGGAAATCATTGCGGATGCACATGTAACCAGAGCTCGCCTCTCAGTAAAAGATCTCATGAGTAAATCAGAACTAGGCTCGCCAGCCATGCTGCATGGTCGATTGCAGTCTATGCGCGATAAAGGCTGGATAAATTTGGCTCAGACGGAAGATGCACGACGCAAGCAGTTAGAGCTAACGCCAGCATCGCTAGCGCACTTTGAAAAGCTCTCAAAAATAATGAGTAAAGCGGTTAAAGCCATCGATAAATAATGGATGCCGTAAAAACGAATCGATGCTTGCGTACCTGAAATCCATCATCGACAAGGTGATTGCGGCTTAATTAAGTTATTTCAGCATGTTCGGCTTCGAGCATGCACTACAGAGACTAGTTGACGAATCAAGCCACTTCCATGGTCTTACTATTCGTCAGCACTTCAGCCGGGTCATCCTAACCGAGACCATAAACAACAGCGCATGGCAAAACGCTCGTTTCAAGGCGGGTCTGGGTGACCTCCACGTTCATGACCTTCGCCACACGGTCGGCATGCGTTTGCGGGAAGCGGGAGTAAAAAGAGAGACGATCTCAGCAGTACTTTGGCACTCAAACAATTCCATCACGGATCACTACTCAGTAGCGATGGTGAGGGAGATTTATGAGGCGCTAGAGAAGATTAAGGCCGAAGGGAGCGATTGGAACAAGTCACTTCGGACCCTGATTTTTGAGGCGAGAGCAAAAAATGTCCACAAAGTGTCCACACTAAAAAGAAAAACGGGCTAGCGCTTGTGGCGCTAACCCGTTGATTTTGCTACTTTTTGTACTGGTGCGGCCGGCAGGAATTGAACCCACGACCCCTTGGTTCGTAGCCAAGTACTCTATCCAGCTGAGCTACGGCCGCGAAGGTCAAAATTATAACACTAGAAAAACCCTCTGAGCGTGCCAGAGTAAGCACGTAACTCCAACCAATCGCGCTTAGTCGATGATATTTAACGCTTAGGGGGATACAAGTCCTGCCCAACCTCATTAATTTGCTGTCGAAGTGCTTTACGTTCTTCCGGTGACAGCTTGGGAGGACGACGTTCAGACTCGCGTTGACGAGCATCATCCTGCTTTTTAGCCTGGTCGTTGCCAGCCGGCGCCAGCGGACGCGCAGCGCCTCCCCCCTGCTCTGGTGCCGCCAGCGCCTGACACAGAGAGCCCATCAAGAGAAAGATAAAAACAAGATAGTTCAGTATTTTCATAGGCCAGGGATGCCGTTTGTTCTGGGTTTTATCGCCATTCCGCACTTTTGGCCGATCGCCTAATTTGTAAAGCTTTGTAATCATGACACGGCATAGTGCAATCATAGCCAAGAACGACGTTACCATAGCGCCATGGACTCGACAAACGCTCCCAAACCCGTACCCTCGCGCCGCACTCCCAGCAGCCAGGCAAAGATACTGGTGGTTGATGATGATGCCCGTCTGAGAGACCTACTCAAACGCTTTTTAAGTGAGCATGGATTTTCCGTGTCGGTGGCAGTCAATGCGATTGAAATGAATCGTCTCTGGATACGCGAACGCTTTGATCTCCTGGTGCTCGATCTCATGCTGCCAGGTGAAGATGGCTTTTCTATTTGTCGCCGACTTCGCGGTGGTGGTGACAGCACACCCATCATCATGCTCACAGCTAAAGGCGAAGATGCTGATCGCATAACAGGTCTAGAAATCGGCGCAGATGATTATCTGCCTAAACCTTTTAATCCACGTGAATTGGTGGCACGCATTGCAGCCGTTCTACGACGAGTTACACCCACCGATTTACCGGGCGCACCATCAGATCATACAGAGCTCTATCAATTTGGAGAATTCGAATTCGATCTTGCCAAGCGCTCGTTAACCAAAGCAGGTCAGCCCGTCGCGCTTACCACAGGCGAATACTCTGTATTAAAAGTCCTTGCGCGCCACGCACGTCAACCACTGTCCCGAGAAAAATTAATGGAGCTTGCGCGTGGACGTGAATATGAAGTTTTTGATCGTAGTCTGGATGTGCAAATCTCCAGGCTTCGTAAATTAATCGAACCTGATCCATCGCTGCCGCGCTTTATACAAACAGTCTGGGGATTAGGTTACGTTTTTATTCCGGAAGAACAATCCCGATAACACGCCACCGATGCTATTTTTATCTGGTTTACGCAGCGGCCTGTTTTGGCGTACTTTTTTTCTATTAGCATTTCTGATTGCTACCAGCATGGGGGCGTGGGTAGCCAGCTTTCATGTTGTTGAACGCACTCCGCGTGGCGAACAAGTAGCCGCGCAAGTCGTCTCTATCGTCACCATCACACGCGCGGCATTACTGCACTCCAATCCAGCATTGCGGCGCGAATTATTATTTGATCTGGCCTCCACCCAAGGCATACGTGTTTATCCACGTGAAGATGACGATGATGTTGAACCCATGCCTGAGAGTGATCTCACTCAAGTCATTGAAGACAACGTACAAGCACGATTAGGTCAAGATACCCATTTTGCAGGTTATGTGAATGACATACGCGGTTTTTGGGTGAGTTTTCGTATTGATGATGACGACTATTGGCTCATGCTCGATCGTGATCGTGTAGAGCAAGCGTCAGGCGTGCAATGGCTGGGTTGGGCTACAGTCACGCTGTTGTTGTCGTTAATAGGTGCCGCATTTATTAGCCGACTAATCAACCAACCTTTATCGCGCATCTCATCTGCTGCACGTGCCGTTGCACGCGGAGAGACGCCCGCAGAATTACCCGAGCAAGGGCCGGCCGAAATACGCGAAGCCAATCAAAGCTTGCTGGAAGTTGAAATGGCAGGATTATCGGAGGATGCATTAAAAGGTATGCAATCCGATCTGGGGCAGATGGAAGCTATCATCGCGCAATTTTTAGACTATGCTCGCCCGGCTGATCCGGCCAACTTTACGATGCACGATCTGGCCGCGTCGCTTCGAAAAATTACTGCAGAATACCAACGTCGATCAGACACAACCATCACAATGAATATCCCGGAACGACTGAGTTTGCGCTGCAATCCGACCGAGATAGACCGTCTGGTGCGTAACCTCATAGAAAACGCCCGACGCTACGGAAAAACACCCGGAACATCCATCACTGAAATTCATATCAGCGCAAATGTAGAAAAATCGATGATACGACTAGATATAGTCGACCATGGCAACGGACTGCCCGAAGATCAACTAGGTCAGGTACTACTACCTTTCACACGCTTAGACGTAGCGCGAAGTCAGGCCAATGGTGCGGGTTTGGGATTAGCGATTGTTGATCGCGTGGTGCAACGACATCAAGGCAAACTAGAATTAAAAAACCGCGAGGGGGGTGGGCTCGCGGTTAGGGTTTGGCTTAACTATTAAATCAAGAAAGATCTTTGAGCAAAGCAGCCAATGTTTCTTGAGGGATTTCTTCTACATGCACTGGGTAATTCGGATGGTCACAACCCATCATGATTTGCGCGCCACTCTTGAGCGCTGACTTCATCTCAGGTGTGAGCTCAAACCGAACAAAATGAACAGCAGATGTTTTTTCTGCTGTTTCACGCTCGAGATCTTCATCAGCAATTGCATACACGCGGCTTTGTCCCTCAACCTGAACAAATAAACGATCTTCAATGCCAATAAGTTTGGATAGTGCCACTTTGCGCTCTGCGACATTACCGTACTCAATTAGCATCGTCGCTTTGAAATTACTACCGTCCGGGCACAAAGGATTGTAAGCATCTAGCTCAGACTGTATGCCTTCATCTTCAAAAATCTTTTCGATGCGCAGCATTTCTTGTATCTGATAACGCAGCGTCAGATCATCTTCAAACAACAACGTTACGTGATTACCGAGATGAACAGTACGGGTTTTTTTGTGCTCCATTACCTGTCGACGAAAATCAATGCGTTGCTTAGAATAGGTTTCTAGCGACATCAGGGTTTCACGGGCAATAATCATGGTGTACTCCTTCAATAATTAAATAGCGTAGGCTTTACGAAGCAGCGTTAACGGATGCGCCATTTCGGCTTTCTTCAAACCATTCTCTTCCATGCCTTGGGCAATATGGTGTCCGGCTAGCTGGCAATCCGATGAGATGTAATCAGGTTCATCGTTAGCCATTGCTTTAAATACCGGTTTGCCGATTTTCATGGAATTGGCATGAAACTCTTTTTTCACACCGTAGGTACCTGCATGACCAGAACAGCGTTCAACAATATTGAGCTTAGTGTCCGGTATGAGTTGCAACATGTCAGCCGTTTTGCGACCCACGTTTTGTACGCGTGAATGGCACGGTATGTGATACGAAACCTGACCCAAGGATTGTTTGAAATCTGTATTCAACAAACCATCACGATTACGCGCCACAAAATACTCAAACGGATCCCACATTGCTTCTTTAACTAGTTGTGTGTCTGCGCAATCAGGGAACATTAAGGGCAGCTCTTGTTTGTACATCAAGGTGCATGAGGGAATAGGCGTCAAGATGGCATAACCCTCTTTGGCTAGTTTCGCTAAGTGCGGAATATTAATCGCCTTCTTTTCAGCGACACCTTCCAGGTCACCCTGCTCAAGTTTAGGCATGCCGCAGCAGGCTTCCTTCTCAACCATCACGTAGGGAATTTGATTGTGGTCGAGCACCGCTAACAAATCATGTCCTATGCCTGGCTCGTTGTAGTTAACGTAGCAGGTTGAATAAATCGCGACTTTGCCCGGCGTAAGCTGACCACTTTTGACTGCGTGCTCGGGCGATTTTTTAGCACCTGAGCGAAATTTAGTCGTCGCAAATTCAGGTAACCAGGCTTTTTTATCTACACCAAGTACGTTTTCTAAAATACCACGCGTTGCTTGTGATTTATTTACCGCGTTGACTGTTTGAGTCACGATAGGAATACCGGCAAATTTGCCCAAACCATCGGTGTTCGAAAGAAATTTGTCGCGCGCTGTTACGTGGCCTTGTTTGAATTTCACCGCCTTAGCACGCAGCATCAAATGAGGGAAATCGAGATTCCATTCGTGCGGTGGTGTGTAAGGGCACTTCGTCATGTAGCAGAGATCGCACAGATAGCACTGGTCCACTACTTTGATGTAATCTTTTTTATCTACGCCATCGACTTCCATAGTCTCTGATTCATCCACCAAATCAAACAAGATGGGGAAGGACTGGCACAACGATACACAACGTCTGCAACCATGGCAGATATCGAAAACGCGCTCTAGTTCAGCGTTTAATGAATCTTCGTCATAAAATTCTTCTGAAACCCAATCCAGCGGATGCCGGGTAGGTGCTTGTAGATTACCTTCACTTGCCATGTTGGATACTCTCGAATGAGTGATGTCGATGATGTCAGGCGGACCAAAACACGAGGAAGAAGTTCTGCCTGACGCAAGCCTCTCTGCTCTTGCAGAGAGGCTTGTTCAGATAGTCAGCGCTGTATCAATACATTGCATTGAATTAGGCGCCTGCCAGTCATATGTTTCTTGACTAGCGTTACAGCTTTTTACTTAGTCGACCAATGCGTCGAGAGCCTTCTGGTAACGATTGGCATGTGAACGCTCTGCTTTAGCCAATGTTTCGAACCAATCAGCGATCTCGTCAAAACCTTCTTCACGGGCTGTTTTAGCCATGCCTGGGTACATGTCGGTGTACTCATGCGTTTCGCCAGCAACAGCTGCCATCAAATTTTGGCGTGAAGAACCGATAGGCATACCGGTTGCAGGATCACCAACGGTCTCGAGGTACTCGAGGTGGCCGTGTGCATGGCCTGTTTCGCCTTCTGCTGTTGAACGGAACAGTGCTGCTACGTCATTTTGGCCTTCGATGTCAGCCTTGTTCGCGAAGTACAAATAACGACGGTTGGCTTGTGATTCGCCTGAGAAAGCATCTTTCAGATTGGCTTCGGTCTTGGAGCCCTTTAACTTGGACATGTGTATCTCCTATGTGATTCGATGGTGAAAACGTGCCGTCATAACCCTACATGCAAGGTTCGGAGAACGGTCACGACTGAAAACCGACTGCTGAGTATAGGCTTTCAGGTCGCGATTGTGACCCTATAAGATCAAAATCTCAAATTGAGGTTCTTAATCTAGTCGATCAAGAAAAACTATCGGATTTTAAAAGACGCTAGATGAGAACTATTATCAAACAGGCTGAATCAGGGCAATTGCCTGTGCAGCTATGCCCTCCTCGCGGCCTTCCCAACCCAGGCGTTCATTGGTTTTTGCCTTGATATTGACCTGCTGAGGGTCAAGCTCAAGGTCCGCCGCTATGTGGCTGATCATGGTAGCGATGTGGGTTGCCAGCTTGGGTGCCTGAGCAATCACAGTGGCATCGATATTGCCTATTTCATAACCTGCTTCTCGTACCAGGCGTCCGGCCTCTTTGAGCAGCACCCGGGAATCTGCCCCAGCATACTTAGTATCCGTATCCGGAAAATGTCGGCCTACATCACCCAAACCCGCCGCGCCGAACAAGGCATCCGTAATTGCATGGAGCAGCACATCCGCATCCGAATGGCCCAGTAAGCCCAACCTGTGAGGAATTTTTACTCCTCCAATAATGAGTGGGCGACCCGGTACCAGCGCGTGGCAGTCATAACCCTGACCAACTCGAAACGATGGCGTTTTTTTCATGCGATTCCTTTTAAATAGAGTTCAGCCAGCAGC
This sequence comes from Oxalobacteraceae bacterium, assembly GCA_021298555.1. GTDB lineage: Bacteria > Pseudomonadota > Gammaproteobacteria > Burkholderiales > Burkholderiaceae_D > Pernthalerella. Next base: position 50,624 of record JAJTGE010000024.1, on the reverse strand, counting down.
ACATCGTGCGGTAACGTCACTTTGAAATTGCGCGCACTGCCCTCAACTAGTTTAGGTTTTAGGCCCATCGCCTCTATCGCGCTGGCTTCATCTGTCACCGCTCCCCCCTGCTTTAAAGCCAGCAGCAACTGCGCATGCCTAAACATTTGCGGCGTTTGCGCAGCCCACAAATACTCGCGCGGCACAGTATGCTCCGCATACCCTTGCGCATTGCTGCGTTTAATGGTGTCAACTAAAGGCATGGCCAACAAGCCACCCACGGGATCACTCTTAACTTCAGAGATCAGTTTTTCTATCAGGGCAACTGTTAGCCCTGGCCTTGCTGCATCATGTACCAACACCCAATCATTCGCACCCACCTCAGATTGCATCGCTTGCAAACCCTGAGTCACTGATACTTGCCGGGTCGGACCGCCGCACCCAAGCACCTGCGTGCGCGGTTTCTCTGGTAAATCATCGACATACGCATCATCTGCACTAACCACCACATAAATCTGGTCTATTTGCGTGCACGCTACAAACGCATCAATGACGTGTTCAAGCATAGGTTTGCCCAACAACTCTGCATATTGTTTGGGCACGACTCCACCCATACGCGCACCTACACCCGCAGCAGGTATTAATGCAATAAATCGCGGTGAGCTCATCGTGTCTGAGGGTGGGGCCAATGGTAAGTAAACGGAAAAACGTTTTCCGGGGACGCGCTGACCAGGCCTGGGTCAACGAAACAACTGTATTTTGATCGCATGTCTGGAAATCCAGAACTAATTTATAATCGCATTACGGTTTTTTACTGTCAATTGAGCTTTTTTCTCGTCATGACAGGCCGCTATTCGCGAAGACAGCAGTGTCTTTGCAGACCATGCCCCTTAACTCAACCACTCCGCTGCCAAAATCAGGCAATCGATTTGTCCTTCCTGCCCTGCATGGCGCAGGTGAGGCCTATGTGCTCGCACAATCTGCACGCGCCCTAAAATCGGAAGGTCGGATGTTGACTATCGTGGTGGCCGATGCCCCGGATGCTCAGCGGCTTTTAACAGAAATACTATGGTTTGGCCAAACCAGCGGCGATAGCCTCCGATGCCACATGCTTCCTGATTGGGAAACACTGCCCTACGACGCGTTTTCTCCGCATCAGGATTTAGTCTCAGAACGACTGGCCACGCTGCATGAAATTCAAAACAAACAATGTGACGTATTAATAGTCCCTGCAACCACTGCGTTAGTGCGTATGGGGCCACCCTCATTTTTGGCCTCGTACACCTTCTTTTTTAAACAAGGTGAACGCCTCGATGAAAGCCTACTTAAATCACAGCTCACGCTGGCGGGTTACTCGCATGTAGCTCAAGTGATGTCGCCGGGTGAATACTCGGTGCGTGGTGGATTAATTGATCTGTTCCCTATGGGATCTGTACTGCCGTACCGCCTTGATTTATTTGGTGACAGCATAGAGACCATACGCACATTTGATGTTGACACCCAGCGCTCTCTCTATCCAGTAAACGAAGTGCGACTCCTTCCAGGGCGAGAATTCCCCATGGATGAGAATTCACGCAGTACCTTTCGCAGCCGCTGGCGCGAAGTGTTTGAAGGCGACCCAACTCGCACCACTATTTATCGCGATATAGGTAATGGCATTGCCTCCGCTGGCATCGAATATTATCTGCCCCTGTTTTTTGAGCAAACAGCCACCTTGTTTGACTACTTACCTCACGACTGCAGTTTTGCGCTGTGTGGTGACATCGATGCCGCTATACAGCGCTTCTGGACTGATACTCGATCACGCTATAACTTTTTGAAGTCTGATCGCGAACGACCGCTACTCTCCCCCGAAGAAATTTTTCTGAGCGATGAAGATTTTTTCTCTCTGTTAAAGCCTTATGGTCGCTGGGTCATAACGCACACTCCTGCGGCCTCTGATCTCTCAGCGCCTTTACCCGACATTTCGGTTAACCGGCGATTAGATGACCCTTTAGTCAACCTACGTTCATTTTTACTGCAGTCTCCTGCACGCGTGATGATTTGCGCAGAATCCAGCGGGCGGCGCGAAACACTACGTGAATATTTCAATGAATATCAGCTTCCATTAACTGTCTGTGACAGTTTGGATGATTTTTTAAATCATCACGAAAAATTAATGCTGTGTGTGGCGCCACTCCACGATGGCTGCATACTTTCGAACACATTAGGTAACATCGCTTTCGTTACCGAAACAGAGCTTTATGCCGGCAGTGGTCGCCGTGCAGGCCGCAAAAAGCAAGAAGCTGTTACGCAAGTCGATTCCATGGTGAGGGATTTATCCGAACTAAAAATTGGTGATCCCGTAGTACACATTAATCACGGTATAGGTCGGTATCACGGTTTGATCAGCATGGATTTGGGTGAAGGTGAAACCGAATTTTTACATCTTGAATACGCCAAAGAAACCAAGCTGTATGTGCCCGTATCACAGCTGCATGTCATTTCACGTTACTCCGGTGCGGCCCCCGACGATGCTCCCCTTCATGCATTGGGTTCAGGGCAATGGGAAAAAGCCAAACGCAAAGCCGCTGAACAAATTCGCGATACCGCAGCAGAACTATTAAATTTATATGCGCGACGCGCTCTGCGCAAAGGTCATGCGTTTGAATACTCCGCACACGATTACGAAGCTTTTGCCGATAGTTTTGGATTTGAAGAAACACCCGATCAAGCTGCCGCAATTCATTCTGTTATTCAGGACATGACCTCCGGCAAACCCATGGATCGCTTAATCTGCGGCGATGTGGGCTTCGGAAAAACTGAAGTTGCCCTACGCGCCGCATTTGTTGCTGTCATGGGTGGCAAACAAGTCGCCATTTTGGCGCCCACGACTCTACTCGCGGAACAACACGCACAAACATTTGCCGACCGTTTTGCTGACTGGCCTGTACGTATTGCCGAGTTATCGCGTTTTCGTACTGGTAAAGAAGTAACTCTTGCACTTAAAGGGATGGCCGAGGGCACGATAGACATCGTCATCGGCACGCACAAGCTATTATCGTCGGATGTGAAATTTACACGACTCGGTTTGGTCATCATCGATGAAGAACACCGTTTTGGTGTGCGTCAAAAAGAAGCCTTGAAAGCCCTGCGTGCCGAAGTTGATGTATTGACTTTAACCGCTACACCCATACCCAGAACACTGGGCATGGCGCTGGAGGGGTTGCGTGATTTTTCAATTATCGCCACCGCACCGCAAAAACGACTGGCAATCAAAACCTTTGTACGCAGTGAATCTGACTCCGTCATACGCGAAGCCTGCTTACGTGAACTCAAACGCGGCGGCCAGGTCTATTTTCTGCATAACGAAGTAGAGACGATACAAAACCGAAAAGTACGACTGCAAGAATTAATACCCGAAGCACGCATAGCTATTGCCCATGGGCAGATGCATGAACGCGATCTGGAAAAAGTCATGCGTGATTTTGTGGCGCAGCGTTTTAATATACTTTTGTGCACCACCATCATCGAAACAGGTATCGACGTACCCACGGCTAATACCATCGTGATGCATAGGGCCGACCGATTTGGTTTGGCACAGCTACACCAGTTGCGTGGCCGAGTGGGTCGCTCGCATCACCAAGCCTACGCTTACTTACTGGTTCATGATGTGCAGTCTCTAACACGTCAGGCCGATCGTCGCTTAGAAGCGATTCAACAAATGGAAGAACTCGGCAGTGGCTTTTACTTAGCAATGCATGATCTGGAAATTCGTGGCGCGGGCGAAGTACTCGGTGAAAATCAATCGGGTGAAATGACTGAGATAGGATTCCAGTTGTACTCCGACATGCTAATGGCTGCTGTCAGATCATTAAAAAATGGTAAAGAACCTGATCTCGCTGCACCGCTCTCCACCATGACTGAAATCAACTTGCATGTGCCCGCGCTCTTACCCAGCGATTTCTGTGGCGATGTGCATGAACGACTCTCTATCTACAAACGATTAGCCAACAGTGCTACGCACGATGCCATCGACGATATGCAGGAAGAAATGATCGATCGTTTCGGTAAACTACCCGATGCTGTCAAAGCCCTCGTAGAAACACATCGTTTACGCGTATCAGCCAAAACAGTGGGTATTATTAAGATAGACGCACATGCTGAATCGGCGACGCTACAGTTTGAACCAAAACCACCTATCGACCCTATACGCATCATCGATTTAGTACAAAAAAGTAAGAACATAAAATTATCGGGACAGGATAAATTAAAAATCACCGTTGCTATGCCAGATCTAAGCTCTCGTGTTTCACAACTTAAATCCACCATACGCGCGTTGATATCTTAATCAACCTTCATCGATACAAAGGCCATGAAACTGATACTGCAAGGCCCCGGAGCCACCCGTCAAAGTATTGAGCCTATCGCCACTTTGGCACAGGCAACTCACATTACCCCGCTGTCAGACTTTGCATTTCGTTGCGATGGCGTAGCCGATACCCCAGCCATTCGTGAAGCCGTCGAGAATGCCTGCATAGAAGAACATATCGATCACAGTTTTATCAGCAAGCACTATCGATTGGATGATTTTCGCGTGCTGGTGATGGATATGGATTCCACTCTCATCACCATAGAATGCATAGATGAAATCGCTGATCTGCATGGATTAAAAGCTGAGGTTGCACTTATTACCGAAGCAGCCATGCGTGGCGAGTTAGATTTTCGTGCCAGTCTTACACGCCGAGTCGCTTTATTAAAAGGGCTGGATGCATCAGCATTGCACCAAGTCTTTGATCACAGACTGCGCTTGTCGCCTGGCGCCAAAGAACTACTCACCACCTGCAAGGCTGCTGGCATACGCACTGTTTTAGTCTCAGGTGGATTTACCTATTTCACTGATAGATTGCAGCAAGAGCTGCCGATAGATCTCAGCCGCGCCAATGTACTTGAGATTATCGATGGCAAACTCACGGGTCGAGTCTTAGGCGATATCATTGATGCACAGATCAAACGCCACACTGTGGAAACTGAATGCGCTGCATTAAATGTTCCTACCTCTGCAGCCATAGTGATAGGCGATGGTGCAAATGATCTTGAAATGATGTCCGTGGCTGGTTTGTCCGTTGCGTATCGCGCAAAACCTGTAGTGCAACAGCAAGCGGATGTCGCATTAAATTTTTCTGGTTTAGATGGTGTACTGAATCTTTTCCGCTAATGCCACCACGCATTTAACAAGCTGATTGATTTTTATGGATCATCAAATCTATTACGACGTTGATACGGAAGCTCAGAAAAACCTTCTCTGGTGGCTGTATGTGGCGCACAGCGCATCGGTATTTTTCTCCCTGGGCTTACTTTCGTTTATTCCTCTGTTCATCAACTACCTCAAACGCGGTCGAACGCAAGACAGTTTTTTGTATAGCCATCACTCTTGGCAAATACGATCTTTTTGGTGGTACTTAGTGTGGATGGGAATCGGTGGTTTAATTTCACTCACCTTCGTAGGCATACCGGTGGCCATCCTGATGTGGGGTGTTGCGTGGCTATGGAAGGCCTATCGTTTGATACGTGGTTTTATTGATCTCACAGACAATCAAGCTATGCCAATGTAGCTAGCAAAGTACTGAGTAGATAAAAGCGAGATGTTACTCGACTAATAATCAAAGCTGACCCTTAACTTAACTTGACCCTGCGCTGCACAGCTGTGCTGCATAGCTACGCTGGCTTGTCACAAAATTCACAATAAATCAGCATTTCCCTAGCGCCTGCTCTAGATCAGCAATTAAATCACGCGTGTCTTCCAAGCCTATATTTAAACGTACTAATTGACCGGGGTGAGCCCACTGCTTGCGGATAGCTGCCATGCGATATGGCACCGCCAAACTATTAGCGCCGCCCCAGCTGTAACCTATTTTGAATAGTTTTAAGCTATCTATAAAACGATCTGTTTGTGCTTCGCTATAGCGTGGATCAAACAGCACAGAAAACAATCCACCCGCACCCGTAAAATCTCGCTTCCATGTTGCATGCCCGGGACAGTCGTCAAACGCTGGATGTAATATTTTCGAAATCTCGGGCCGCGATTGTAACCACGTAGCGATCTCGCGTGCACTGCGATCATGTTCTTCGAATCGAAGTTTCATGGTGGGTAACCCACGCAACACTAAAAACGCATCATCGCCTGATACGCCTATACCTAACCGCATGTGCGCTTGCTCTATTTTTTGATGCAGTTCTTTAGAACGTGTAATGACTGCACCCATTAACACATCGGATCCACCCGAATGATATTTTGTGAGTGCCTGCATCACGATATCCACACCATGATCAAAGGCACGAAACGCGAGCCCTGCTGACCACGTATTATCGAGCGCCACCGGTATCTTTTTTTCTTTGGCGACTTTACAGATGGCAGGTATATCAGGCATTTCCATAGACACCGAACCGGGTGCTTCGGTCCAGATCAAACGCGTCTTGGAATGAATTAACTCTGCTATACCCTCGCCTATCAGTGGATCGTAATAACGCGTGGTGATGCCAAACGATGCACTGAGCCAGTTTCCCAATTCGCGATTCGGGTTGTAGACATTCTCCGGCAGCAGTACCTCATCACCTGTACTCAGCAGCGCCAGATCGATCATGGCAATCGCAGCTAGTCCACTTGGTGCCAGCAGGCAGTGTTGGCCACCCTCTATCTCAGCGAGTCGTGCTTCCAGCGTAAACGTGGTGGGTGTGCCGTGCAGACCATAGGTGTAGGCATTTTTGTCTTGCCAGTTGCGCGCTCGCAGAGCGGCCACGTCCTTAAACAGGACTGTTGATGCGTGATGTATGGCCGTTGGAAAAGCACCAAAGCCTTCTGGAGGGCGATAGTCTGTGGTGGTTAACAGAGTTTGCAGATGTTTTTTATCCATGACGCTAGCACCAAGCCTATCAACTTAATCAACTCTGGCCCACAGATCGTGAGCGTCTGCAGCAGTCACAGTAATGTCGACAAATTCACCCGCTTTTAATTGATGCGATGGATCGTAGGGTAATTTTACATACACAACGCCATCAATTTCTGGTGCATCGGCAGCTGATCGCGCTACAGCGCCATTGCGATCAACCGTATCTATCAATACACGCATCGATTTACCTACTTTGGCTTGCAGGCGTTCACGCGAAATTTTTTCTTGTAATTGCATGACTCGACCACGACGCTCTTCACGCACTTCATCAGGTACCGCATCGGCTAATGTATTCGAACGTATCGTAATGTCAGGACATACCTTACGCCATGCCTGTATACGTTCACTATTTTTTTCGCCATTGGCCGGACGCTTCATGCGTTTTAAAACATCGGGATGCGAGTGCTGTAGCGGCACATCAAGGTAAGGCAATACATGACCACCATTCATGAGTGGAATCACCTCATCGACATGCGGATAGGGATACACATAATGCAACCTGACCCAGGCATCGTACTGCTTAGCCAGCTCTCCAAGAGCGCTCACGAGTTCAGTCATGTGCGTACGTAGCGGCTTACCATTCCAAAAACCTGTACGGAATTTAATATCCACACCATAAGCACTGGTGTCTTGCGAAATAACGAGTAGTTCTTTAACACCAGATTTAAATAAATTTTCAGCTTCCAGCATGACTTCAGCAACAGGTCGCGAAACGAGATCACCACGCATAGAAGGAATAATGCAAAAGCTACAGCGATGATTACAGCCTTCAGAAATTTTGAGATAGGCGTAATGTTTGGGCGTGAGCTTCACTCCTTGCGGCGGTAATAAATCAATGAAGGGTTCATGCGGCTTAGGCAGATACTGGTGTACCGCATGCATTACTTCACTTAACGCATGAGGGCCGGTTACGGCTAATACTTTGGGATGTATTTTTCTAACAATATCTTCGCCAGCCGCATCCTTTTTGCTGCCAAGGCAACCCGTCACGATGACCTTGCCGTTTTCATTCAAGGCTTCGCCTATGGCATCCAACGATTCTTGCACCGCAGAGTCAATAAAGCCGCATGTATTAACGATCACGAGATCAGCACCGTCGTAGGACTTGGCTGTTTCATAACCTTCGGCGCGTAACTGCGTAAGAATTTGTTCGGAGTCCACCAACGCCTTGGGGCAGCCAAGTGAAACAAAACCAACTTTTGGAGGAGTAGCTGACATGAGGTACTTAGGATAAAAATGAAATCGCTGATGAGTAACAGCGTGGTGGGAGATTGTACCCTTTACGGTATGGCATCTCAGGTCACCGGGTGTGCCCGAAAAAAAACCGGCCTGAGATTCGACTCAGACCGGCATTCATCTATACGAATGACTTACTTGGTTTCAGAAGTACCGCTGGGAGCGGGCGCGCCAGGAAACGGGAAAACGTTAAACACATTCTTGGCCTGACTTTGCATCTGATCCTGCATTTGCATGAACAAACTCTTACTCTGTTCTATGTAGTTACTCATCATGCCTTGCATCATCGGCGCTTGCACGCTCATAAACTGCGTCCACATTTCTGGGCTGAAGGATTTCTCATCAATCACACCGCGGGAGTTTTCCGACATTTTATTTTGTATATCGATAAACACTTGTATGTTTTTTTCGAGATACGAACCCATCATGCCCTGCATAGCGTGGCCGTAATAACGAATGATTTGCGATAACGCCGAGCTGGAGAACATAGGCTGACCATTCGCTTCTTCTTCCAAAATGATCTGCAACAAAATACTGCGGGTCAGGTCTTCTTCCGATTTGGCGTCTACCACCACAAATTGCTCATTCGCCAAAACCAGCTGTTTGACATCAACCAGCGTGATGTAAGAGCTAGTCTGAGTGTCATACAAGCGCCGATTAGGGTATTTTTTTATCAGGCGTTCTGACGCCTTTTTTGAGGTACTCATGAGGTGGTCCAGTTATTTTGCGTCGCAATGAAAAGCCGACATTATGATCAAATTCCGAACGAATGTTCGAGCCTCGGTACCCTATAGTGCACCAAAACAAGGGCTGGGGAAAGTCCGCGACAGGTAAATGGCCAGTTATTGCGGCGCAAAAGCACGTTTGAATTTCAAAAATGCTACTAGTCGTTTGTCGTGGCGCAGCATTCACGCTGCCTTGAGTCTAGTCAGGCCTTGGCTTTTACATAACGACCTGGGGCAGGCTCTATGGGTGGATAGGCTTTGTTACCGTATTTGCGGGGGGCTTCTATCTGCTCACCCGCATGACTAGCCAGAAAATCTGCCCACTCGCCCCACCAACTGCCGGGATGCTCGGTAGCACCTTCCATCCAGGCGCTGGGATTGTCAGGCAATTTGTCGTTACTCCAGTAACTGCGTTTTTTCTTGGCGGGTGGATTAATGACGCCGGCGATGTGTCCTGACGCTCCCAATACAAAACGATTATTTTTGGGCTTGCCCGCATTGATGAGAGCCGTGCTGGCATACGCACTGCGCCAAGGCACGATATGGTCTTCGCGCGATGCATAAATAAACGCTGGTACCTGAACTTTACCCAAATCAATCGGATCACCTGCAACCGAGAGCTTGCCCGGAATTTTCAGATTATTTTCCAGATACATATTGCGCAGGTAATAGCAAAACATCGGACCGGGTAAATTGGTGCTATCAGAATTCCAGTACAGAAGATCAAAGGCGGGTGGTGCTTCGCCTTTCAGATAATTCGCCTCTACGTAATTCCACACCAAATCATTGGAACGTAAACTAGAAAACGCCGCGGCAAAATCGCGACCCGGCATCAGACCGCCCTTGCCTATGGCTTGCTCGCGTTGTGCAACCTGGGTTTCATCGACGTATACATCGATAGAACCCACATCAGAAAAATCCAGCATAGTGGTCAACAGCGTAAAGCTGGAGACAGGCTTTTTTCCGCGTGCAGCTAAGGCAGCCAGTGCGCTGGCAAGTATCGTCCCACCCACACAAAAGCCCAGCGCATTGACTTGCTTTTCTCCGCTGATTGCTTGGGCAACCTCGATAGCTTTGATTACGCCTTTTTGTACATAGTCGTCCCAACCCAGCGTATTCAAACTTTCATCGGGATTTACCCACGACATCACAAACACGGTGTGGCCTTGCTCGACCGCGTAGCGTATCAATGAATTTTCTGGCTGAAGATCGAGGATATAAAATTTATTGATACACGGTGGCACTATCAGCAGCGGGCGCTGGTACACCTGCTTGGTGAGCGGGCGATACTGCAGCAGTTGCATTACCTCGTTTTCGAAGACAACTGAACCCTCACTGCTAGCCACATTTACGCCCACTTCGAATGCCTTATCATCCGTTTGCGAAATATGGCCTTTGCGCATGTCGGTGAGCATCTGCATGATGCCGCGCTGTAGGCTTTCACCTTTGGTATCTATCAGTAATTGCTGAGCCTCTGGATTGGTCGCGAGAAAATTGGCAGGTGACATCGCATCGACTGCCTGCTGGGTCGCAAAACGAATTTTTTTCTTAGTTTTTTCATCGACCTCAACCGCATCGGCCAAGGCATTCAAAAAATGTGAGTTCAGCAAATAGGCTGATGCGTTGAAAGCATACAAAGGATTGGCATGCCATGCCGGTGCAGAAAAGCGTCGATCGCGGATCTCGGGTGTTTTCGATTCCATCAACCCCGTCCATAAAGAAGACCACTTTTCCATGTACTCATTTTGCAGCTGCATGAGCTTTTCTGGTGGAACCATGGCCACGACAGCAGGCGGCTCTCCCTGACCAGACATACCTGCCTGCATCAGATTCATCATGGATTGCCAGCCTTTAGGATCGGACAACTGTGCCAACCAAGCCTCGGCGCCTGAGCCTGGCTTAGATTTATCCGCGCTTCCAGATTTACTCATGCAATCTTCCCTGTGACTCGTTCTTAGGTTTTCACGTATGCTCTGATACATTCTTTTTCAGGGAATGAGACTCATGCATATCGCTGCAGTTGGTTGGATTTATGTGGTGCTAATGATGGCCATCACCGAGGAATCCGTGATAGCGGCCATTATGACTTTTTTCCTGTATGGCGTGTTACCCACTGCGCTCATTATGTATGTGGGCGGCACGGGTGGCCGCAAACGTCGGCGCCAGCAAGAACAACAGCAAGCAATGCAAGAGCGACAACAAGCCGAGCAGAACGATACGCCGCAGTCTCATTAATTTATCTGATCCAAATCATCGTCGCCATGCGGCCCGTGATGCGGTCGCGACGAAATGAATAAAATTCTGCCGGTTCACTTAGCGTACAGCGGTCGCCTCCTGCCACTTGGTGCACGCCCACACTCTTCAGTGCTAACCGAGCCAGCAAAGGTAAATTGCCCAAATATTTACCCGGCTTATCCTCCATGGCTACAAACGCCTGATTAGTCGCCGGCCCCAAGTGCGCAAAGGCCGCCAGTACTTCCTCGCCTACCTCGAAAGATTCAGGCCCTATGCCCGGGCCCAGCCAAGCCAAAATTTCCTCTGCGCCAGATTCACGCAAGTGCTTTACGCTCTGCTCGAGCACCCCGTTGGCCAGTCCGCGCCAGCCGGCGTGCGCAGCACCTACCGCGACCCCGCTTGCATCTGCCAACAACACCGGCATGCAATCGGCCGTCATGATGGTGCACACCGCGCCGGGGGTGGTTGCAGTACTGGCATCGGCGCGCGGAACCGTTTTTTGTAACGACACATGGTGAGCCTGAACAACCTGTGTGCCGTGTACTTGCTCCAACCACATGGGTTCATTTGGTAAGAGACTGCGCAGCAGTGCCCTGTTTTTTACTACGGCCTCTGGAACATCGCCCACATGCGTGCCTAGATTCAGCCCGCCCTTGCCCTGAGCATCTGCATACGCGCCCATGCTCACACCCCCTGAACGTAAGGTTGAAAGCACACCTACCCCCTCGGGCAGACCGGGCCAATGGATTTCCAGGGTACGCATGGGTCAAATCACAGAGTAATCAGATAATCAGAGAGTAATAGCGGCCTGCTGGAGCAGGTTTGCCATGTCTAAAGGCAAATGGGCATGCCACTCGCAGTGGTTGCTGGATAACGGATGTACCAGCCCGAGTTGCTCTGCATGCAAAGCCTGACGAGGAAATACTGACGCTAAGTGCGATTTGCCGTAGACGAAATCGCCCACGATAGGAAAACCCAACGATTGCAAATGCACTCGAATCTGGTGCGTGCGCCCGGTTTCGAGCTGGCAGCGCAGCAGCGTTACTGTGCGGCCGTCTATCTGGCCGCTGGCAACTTTTTGATAATGCGTAATGGCCATTTTGGCCTGTGGCGAGCGACTAATAGCCATACGTGTGCGCTCACGCGGATGGCGTCCTATAGCTGCTTCGATACGACCACTAGAGACAGGCTGCCCCCAAACCAGCGCCAGATACTGACGATTAACAGAACGTTGCTGCAGTTGTCGCACCAAATCGGTTTGTGCCATCAGGGTTTTGGCTACCACCAACAAGCCACTGGTATCTTTATCCAGCCGGTGAACTATCCCTGCGCGCGGTACACCTTGCAGTTGTGGGCAATGATTTAGCAATCCATTTAACAGCGTGCCCGACCAGTTACCTGCAGCCGGATGCACCACTAAACCGGCGGGTTTGTTGACGATTATTAGCGACGCATCTTCAAAAACGATGTCCAAGGCAATTGGCTCAGGCCCGAACGCCTGATCATGTTCTGCTGCCTGCGGTTCTACGCTGACACTTTCTCCACCCAGTACGATAGTACGAATCTTGGCAGGTTTGCCATCAACCAGCACCCAGCCTTCCTCTATCCATTGCTGCAAACGCGCACGCGAAAACTGCGGCAACCGCATGGACAGTACCTTGTCGAGCCGTTCGCCCTGACTGGCATCATCGAGCAACACCGTCAGGGGCTCGAGTCCTACTGACGCAATGTCAAAATCATCGGCGTCATGAAACACCTCATCACCCATGGTGAATTCGACATTTGGCTTACTAGGTGGTTTCACAAAGATTTCCATCGGCTATAATCGCCGCACTTATTGATGATGTGAATGCGCCCCATCCCATGTTAAAAAAATTTCTGACACTTGCCATGATGGCGCTGATCCTTTTCTTATCTGGCTGCGGCTCGTTGGGACAGAAGCCAGATGAAACCAAAGGATGGTCGGCTGATAAATTATACGCTGAGGCTAAAGACGAACTCAAAAGCGGTAACTATGAACGAGCTATCAAGTATTTAGAGAAACTCGAGTCTCGCTATCCATTTGGAAAATATGCGCAGCAGGCGCAAATGGAAATCGCGTATGCCTATTATCGTCAAAATGATCAGGCACAATGTCTGGCTGCTGTTGATCGTTTCATTCGTTTGCATCCTAACCATCCGAATGTCGATTACATGTACTACCTCCGTGGCCTGGCAAATTTCAACGACAAAAAAGGCCTGTTTGATTTCATCAGCAGCCAAGACCCTACCGAGCGCGATCCGAAAGCAGCACGTCAAGCCTTCGATGCATTCAAGCAGCTAGCCGACCGATTCCCAGATAGTAAATATGCCGATGATGCGCGCGACCGACTGCGGTATCTAGTTGAAGCCATGGCCCAGCATGAAGTTCATGTGGCAGATTACTACTTGCGCCGTTCAGCCTTTGTAGCAGCTATCAATCGCGCACAAACTGTCATTCGCGATTATCCAGCCTCACCCTCGGTGCGTAACGCCTTACGCATACAAATTCGCGCCTATGATGCCCTGGGCATGACAGAACTACGTGATGATGCAGAGCGTGTATTCCAGCTTAACTACAAAGTAAACTCGGCTGCGCAAATTAATCCAGAAGCTGACAGTTCTTGGTGGAAGTTCTGGAACAAATAAGTTTATAGCTGTCACGCTACTGCAAGCTTGCGCCTGAACATCCAGCTCGTTGCGCTGGAGCTTGCAGGCACAAACTCATACCCCTCCACATTAAACTGTTGTAACTGCTCAGGCCGGGTAATCTTCTTTTCTATTGCGTAGCGCGCCATTAAGCCACGCGCACGTTTTGCATAAAACGAAATGACCTTGTAATCCCCGCCTTTACTATCTTCAAATACCGGTGTAATCACAGGCACATCCAGATTTTTAGGCCTGACTGATTTGAAGTACTCCTCCGATGCCAAGTTAATTAGTGCAGCCGATTTACTGCTCTTTAATGCGCTGTTCAACGCACTGGTTACGTCATCACCCCAAAATGTATACAAATCCTTGCCATGTTTATTCTGCAAGCGCGTACCCATTTCCAGTCGATACGGCTGCATCAAATCCAGTGGCCTTAGCACCCCGTATAACCCAGAAAGTATGCGCAGATGATCTTGGGCCCAGGTCAGCTGTTTTTCGGTGAGGGTGCGCGCATCCAGACCTTCATATACATCCCCATTAAAAGCTAACAAGGCCTGACGCGAGTTTTTGAATGTGAATTTTTTTGACCAGTCCGCATAGCGACTCGCATTTAAATGCGCAAGTTGATCCGAGATTTTCATGAGGCTACCTAAACTATCTGGCGACATCTCACGCAAGGTAGAAATAAGCTCAGCCGAGCGCGGTATAAAATCCGGCAAGCTGTGCGCTTGGGTAGTTAAAGGCGATTCATAATCCAGCGTTTTTGCCGGTGAGAGTACCATCAGCATGATTGTGATTCCCTATCTAGTAAACTTTACGCATGATACCCAAAGCCGCACCGATAGCATTGCAGCGCGTAGTCTTAGACACCAACGTCTGTTTGGATTTGTTCATGTTCCAGGACCGACGCTGGCAAGTACTGCACGATGCGCTTAAACACGGCAACATCGAAGCCGTGACCAGTGCTAGCTGTCGCATGGAATTCATCTTGGTGCTGGGCTATACAAAAATGCAGCTGAGCATCGAATCTCAGACTGCATTGTTAAAAGAATTTGACCACCTCATCAAGCTGGTTGATAGCCCTGCTGAACTCGCCAAACCCACCCAGCTCCCGCGATGCAAAGATGGCGATGATCAAAAATTTCTCGAACTTGCTTATGTCAGCGGAGCCGACGCACTGATTACCAAAGACAAAGCATTGTTAAAACTAGCACGCAAAACCATACGTTCGGAGTTGTTTAGGATATTTACCCCCGAAGCCTGGCTTGCTTCATATGTCCCTACAGAAGCACTGGTTAAACAATAATCTACTAGTTCTCGCGTAATCGACCGAGGCTAAGCTCTTGATTTGCATGACCACGCCTCGCACAGCTATGCTGGCTCGCTAAAAATACGCATTAAATTAGCGTCTCCCTAATTCAGCACTGACTAAACAAAAACCAGATAGTTCTCGCGTGATGGACCGAGGCTAAGCTCTTGATTTGCATGACCACGCCTCGCACAGCTATGCTGGCTCGCTATAAAACACGCACTAAATTAGCATCTCCCTAAGCCAGACTTAAGCAAATAAAAACGACATCAGCTTCATAGAAATGATGTCGTTTTTTTATCGCTTAGAGCGCTTGTGAAAATTACATTTTGCTCTTAATGCGCTCGGCTAATTCAGCGGCATTGGCCTTGCGATCGTCTGTTACTTTTTTTACCGTAGGACGCTCGCCAACTAATTTCATGTAGTCGCGCACTGGAAACGCAGCCAACATGTCTTCGCCATACATGGCCTTGGTTGCCATGCTTATCAATGGCAAATGTACCGCAGCGGCACAATCGGCCATCGTAAATTCACTACCTGCTATGTAAGGTGCAAAATTCGCTATCTGACCAAATGCAGTGATATTTCGTTTTAATTGTTTTTGTACACGGACTTTTACGTCATCGGCGACTTTCCCTCCGAAAAACGCCTCTAGGTACACCTCACGAACCACTAACTCAAGATGTAATTCCATGAATTGAATCAATTGACGAATACGTGCTGCTTCAAACGGATCGGATGGCAGCAAAGGATTTTGTGGGTAGGCTGATTCCACATAATCTAGCATCACTTGTGATTCAAAGAGCGCCTTGCCATCTATTTCAAAAAAAGGAACTTTACCCAGCGGAGATTTTGCTAGTAACTCGGGTGATCGATCTGTCCAAACTTGCTTTTCTTCGAAAGGCACACCTTTTTCGAGTAAAGCTAATTTGACTTTGTTGTAGTAATTACTAGCCGAGAAACCGCATAAAGTTAGCATTCTGTCTCCTTACATGCTTATGTTGAAGCACCTGAGTAAACCCAAGCATATGGGTGGCAGCAGGTACAATGTTCGTCATGAAGTCTAACACCACTCAACCAACCTAACCGGCCCCAAAAACCGGCCTCTAGCCAGCCTAAACACCTCATGTCCGCTGAATTACTTGCCACTCGTCGTGAGTCCACGCTGATTCTGACGCTATCGAACCCCGGCGCGCGCAATGCTTTGCACCCAGATATGTATGCTGCGGGCATAGAAGCGTTGGCAACTGCTGAGCGCGATCCGGATATACGTGCAGTGGTGCTTACTGGTGCGGGAGATACTTTTTGCGCGGGTGGAAACCTTAATCGATTGCTTGAAAACCGCAATAAAGACCGATCTGTGGCCGCCGATTCGGTGGGCCAATTGCATTCCTGGATAGAAGCCCTGCGCGATTGTCCCAAACCCGTGATTGCTGCGGTCGAGGGTCCTGCTGCGGGGGCGGGTTTCTCTCTCGTTCTGGCGTGCGATTTGATTGTGGCGGCACATTCAGCGCAATTTATCGCCGCCTATGTAAAAGTTGGTTTATCACCTGATGGTGGAATGAGCTGGTCACTATCGCAATCGCTGCCACCTCAGTTAGTTACCGAAATTCTGATGGAAGGTAAACCCATCACTTCATCGCGTTTGCATCAGCATGGCATCATCAACCGCGTGGTCAATGATGGGCATGCATTGAATGCTGCACTTGACTGGAGTGACGAGCTTGCACAGCTATCACCGAATTCAATTAGCTCTATTAAATCGCTAGTGAGAGATGCTAGCGATGTCACCTTGTCTGATCAGCTTAAAGCTGAACAACATGCTTTCGTCGATTGCTTGCATCATCGTGATGCGCTCGAAGGTATGACTGCATTTCTGGAAAAAAGAAAGCCCAACTATTCATGAGTTTTACTAAACGACGTCGCGTATTTTTAATGCGTCATGGCAGCGTGACTTATTTTGACACCAACGGTAAACCGTTTTTACCTGAAACTGTTCCACTCAATGAGCAAGGTCGCGAGCAAGCTACTGCAGCAGGCCATGTATTTGCCAATGCTGGCATTCGTTTTGATAAGGTGATTGTTTCGGGGTTACCGCGCACCTTGGAAACAGCTACCCGTGTGTTGTCTGGCACCGGCCAGGAAATCACATTCGAAGAATGGCCTGAACTGGTTGAGATTCGTGGCGGTAAACTCTCTGCAATTCCGGATGAACAATTGCGCGAAGCATTTACTGGTGCGTTTGAAGGTGTGGCCTCAGAAGACCAGCAGTTTTTAGGTGGTGAAAGCATAGGCGAGCTGATGGATCGCGTGCATCCACAAGTTGATAAATTACGCTCAGATCCTGATTGGGATACGGTGCTCATGGTGCTGCATGGCGGAGTTAATCGCGCCATCCTTTCGTATGCGTTAACAGGCCAACGACTATTCCTGGGTAATCTGGCTCAGACAGCGGGCTGCATCAACGCCTTGGACGTAGGTGACTCACGCATGGATTGGGTCGTACGACTCATGAATTATTCGCCACCCTCGGAGCTGCAACATGAATCGCGCGGCACCACTATGGAAGCTTTGTTTGAACAATACAAAAAAGTACGTGGCTTGTAAGCTAGCCCCAGTAAACTAAAACAAATACCAAAAAGTAGCGAGGAAAGAAGGAATGTACGAAGAATTCATGGGCACCAAGCCCGTTGCCGAACGATTAAAAGTTGACCTCGATGCCCTGTCGGCTTACATGAAGCAGCATGTCGATAATTTCAGTGGCGATCTCAGCATAGAACAATTCAAGGGTGGTCAATCCAACCCCACGTTCAGACTCACCTCTGGCAATCATCGCTATGTGCTGCGCACTAAGCCCGCACCAGCTGCCAAGCTGCTACCTTCGGCTCATGCAATTGAGCGCGAATTCCGCGTCATGGACGCGTTATCCAAAGCCGGCTTTCCAGCGCCCAAACAATACACCTTGTGTGAAGATGAATCCGTTATCGGTCGTGCCTTCTACATCATGGAATGTGTTGATGGACGCGTGCTCTGGGATCAATCATTACCTGGTATGAGTAATGATCATCGTGCAGCTCATTACGATGAAATGAACCGCGTCATTTCGCAATTGCACAGCCTGGATTACCAGGCCGTGGGTCTGGAAAGTTTTGGTAAGCCCGGTAATTATTTTGGTCGCCAGATTGATCGATGGATACGCCAATACAAAGCTGCTGAAACTGAACATATACCTGAGATGGAGCACTTGATCGAGTGGCTGCCTAAGAATATTCCCGCCGGTGAAATCACTACCATTGTGCATGGTGACTACCGTTTGGATAACATGATTTTTCATCCTACCGAGCCGCGCATACTCGCCGTGCTCGATTGGGAACTCTCTACGCTGGGTCATCCACTGGCAGATTTTTCATATCACTGCATGAGCTGGCATGTAGAACCTGATTTATTCCGCGGTATTGGTGGATTGGATTTAAAGTCACTAGGCATACCGAGCAGAGATGACTACATCGCCCGCTACAGCGATCGTACCGGAATTAGCATTAATAAAGATGATTTCCGTTTTTACCTGGCCTACAACATGTTCCGTATGGCCGGTATTTTGCAAGGCATCATGAAACGCTATCAAGACGGCACGGCCAGCAGTGAGCAAGCACTAAAAAGCGGCCAGGCCGCCAAACCTATGGCGATCATGGGTTGGCAGTACGCATCCGGACAAAAAACCCTGTAATCATTCATAATTCACCCACAATAAAAAGCGAGGACACCCTATGGATTTCGAATACTCACCGCGCTGCATGGAGCTGCGCGAAAAATTGAATCACTTTATGGATGAATACATTTATCCCAATGAACGTTCCTACAAAGATGAGGTAGATCGTAACGGCCGCGAAAAAAATAATCGCTGGATCCCTACCAAAATCATTGAAGATTTAAAACCTATCGCCCGCTCACGCGGTTTGTGGAATTTGTTTTTGCCAAAATCAGACCGCGCGCCAGAAGGCTTATCGAATCTCGACTACGCACCCCTGTGCGAAATCATGGGCCGCATTCCATGGGCACCGGAAGTATTTAACTGCTCCGCACCCGACACCGGCAACATGGAAACCATAGAGCGTTATGGTTCAGAAGAACATAAAAAACAGTGGCTGGAACCCTTGCTGCGTGGTGAGATGCGCTCTGCATTCGCCATGACAGAGCCGGATGTTGCATCCTCGGATGCCACCAATATCAGCACCAGCATAGAACGCGTGGGTGATGAGTACGTGATCAATGGCACGAAATGGTGGACATCAGGTGCAGGCGATCCACGCTGCAAAATCTACATCCTGATGGGCAAGACTGATGGCGATGCGCCACGCCACTCACAGCAATCGATGATCTTGGTACCTTCCGATACCAAAGGCGTCACTGTTGTTCGTCCTTTGTCTGTGTTTGGTTACGATGATGCGCCACACGGCCATTGCGAAGTTAAATTTGAAAATGTGCGTGTACCTGCCTCCAATATGTTGCTGGGTGAAGGTCGTGGCTTTGAAATTGCACAAGGTCGTCTTGGACCTCTGAGCAAGGCGTATGGCGCGAGCGTATCGCTGAGTCACGCATCATGATCGATAGCGCTCGCCTGTTGGTACTCAAAGCAGCCTACATGATGGATACCGTAGGTAACAAAGGTGCGAAGAGCGAGATCGCCATGATTAAAGTTCTCGCACCGGTGATGGCGCAACAAATCATCGACTGGTCGATACAAGCCCACGGTGGTGGTGGCGTGTCTGATGACTTTGCTGTGGCTCAGTTGTGGGCTCATAACCGTACCCTGCGTATTGCAGATGGTCCGGATGAAGTACACCGCAATGCTATCGCTAAAATAGAATTATCCAAGTACGCCAGCTTGCATGGCGAAACACTTGATATGCCTGTGACGCGTTCGTAGTTTGATTTTTAGTACGCATTTATTGTCTGAGTAACTAAGCGCCGAGATATCTCGGCGCTTCTTCATTGGAGAACACTACCATGATCGACGTCTACTCCATGGCCACCCCAAATGGTCATAAAGTTCATATCATGCTGGAAGAATGTGGATTAGCTTATCGTGCGCATAATGTCGACATAGGCGAAGGCGATCAATTCAAACCAGAATTTTTAGCGATTTCTCCTAACAATAAAATTCCAGCCATCGTTGATCCACACGGCCCGGATGGAAAACCGTTTTCATTATTTGAGTCGGGTGCGATTCTGGTTTATCTCGCCAGTAAAGTAGATAAATTTTTGGGTAAAACTGACATAGAAAAATTTACGGTTTTGCAGTGGTTAATGTTTCAGATGGGCGGATTAGGCCCTATGCTGGGCCAGGCACATCATTTTCGTATTTATGCGCCAGAAAAAATTGAGTATGCCGTTAATCGTTATACCAATGAAGCCAAGCGACTGTATGGTGTGATGGACAGGCAGCTAGCTAACCATGCTTATATCGCTGGGGAGGAATACACCATCGCTGATATTGCTTGCTTTCCATGGACACGCTCATGGAAAAATCAGGGCATAGACTGGGATGATTTTCCGAATGCTAAACGCTGGCATGATGAGATCGCTGCTCGTCCAGCAGTTCAGCGTGGCGTAGAAGTATTAACGCATCTACGCAAACCGCTAGTTGATGATAAAGCCAGAGAAATGATGTTTGGTGCGACTCAGTATCAAAAGCGTTGAAATGCCGCGTTGAAAATTCTTAGTGCTTTTGATATTTTTATAATTACTAAAAATTTTAGAAATATTTTCTAAGAACCGACTCAGCAACACACACTGGTTTGTCTGAGCCCTCTAGCTCTACCGTCATCAGCCAAATACTTTGTACATAGCCCTCCATGGGCTCTACTGTCATCAGCTTGAAACGCCCACGTAATCGACCACCAACGATCATGGGCGCTGGAAAGCGCACTTTGTTGAGTCCGTAGTTAATGCTCATTTTTCCCGGCGGCAGCTCAACCACCGATTCAAACAAGGTTGGAATAAGTGAAAGCGTCATGTAGCCATGTGCAATCGTGCCGCCAAAGGGTGACTCACGTTTAGCGCGTTCTACATCGACATGGATCCATTGATGATCATCGGTCGCGTCAGCAAACAGATTGACTCGATCTTGAGAAATCGTCATCCACTCGGATACGGCGATTTCATGCCCTGCTACAGCCTGTAAATCAGCGACAGTTGCAAATGTACGCATAAAATTTCCCGTTAAATCAATCTGCGCTGGCAAAACCAGGCTGATCAATGAATCGATGCAAGTGATGATCTGTGTCGCCCAACGTTAGCTCTATCGCTGAGAGTCGTTTGAAATAATGCGCCGCCAGCATTTCATTGGTTACACCCATACCGCCATGCAGTTGTACTGCTTGCTGACCAATGAACTTCATTGCCTGACCCACTCTGGCCTTCGCAGCAGACACTACGCGTCTGCGCTCAGTAGCATCTGCTGAAGCGACTTTCACTGCGGCTAGCATCGTCATAGAACGTGCTTGTTCCAGGTGCATAAACATATCGGCCATACGATGCTGTAACACCTGAAATTTTCCTATAGGTACACCGAACTGCTGTCGGTTGCGTATGTACTCCAGCGTAGCTGCCTGCAATGCTTCCATCACACCCAACGCTTCTGAACACAGCAAACTCACACCATGGTCGGCCGCTGCATCCAACATATCGCCACCATGGCTCTCTTTACCTAGCAGAGTCTCTTTGGTAACGTGCACATGGTTGAAATGAACTGTGGCGGTACGCATGCCATCGTTAGTCCGACTTTCATGCAGGCTGATACCGGTACTATCAACCGGCACAACAAATAATGAAATGCCAGCTGTATCGCGCGCATTACCACTGCTGCGTGCTGACACAATCAGATAGTCTGCTTGCGCTGCATGCAGTACATTGACTTTTTCGCCGCTCAACACCCAGCCTTCGCCGCTGCGGGTCGCGCTCAGAGTGATGTTGTGTAATTCATGGCGCGACTGGCGCTCACTCAAAGCACACGCCAGCTTGATTTCTCCAGCGCCTACGTTGGAAAGCAACGCACCCTGTTCACCGGCGAGTTTTAAAAATTCCACACCCAGCAACGTCGCAAATACTGGCTCAATGATTAATGCTCGGCCCAACGCCTGCATGACCACCATTTGATCAATCGCTGTGCCATCAAAACCATCATGCTCTGCGGGTATAGGCAATGCCAGTACACCTAATTCAGCCAATGCCTGCCACGCTAACTCCGAATGACCACTGTCTGAATGTATGATTTTTTTACGAGTCTCAAAACCATAATCTTTTTCAGCCCAACGCGTAATGGCATCAAATAGCTGCTGCTGCTCTGGCGACAAATCAAAGTCCATCTCTCTCTCCTTGAATGGTCGCTTTATAAACCCAAAATCATCTGGGTAATGATATTGCGCTGAATTTCATTGGAACCACCATAGATCGTGGTTTTACGATAATTGAAATAATGCGGCATCAACGGAGCAGCATCATCATCGTCCGCCATGCTGTGCTCAGTATCACCTTCCAGATAAGTCGGATCAAATGGCAAACTCATAGGTCCGGCTGCTTCAACCATTAACTCGGTGAGTGTTTGCTGTATTTCGGTACCTTTGATTTTCAGCATGGATGCTTCTGGGCCTGGTGCACGTTGCTTGGCTTCTTGATAGATCACGCGCAGCACCGTTACCTCTAGTGCCATCAAATCAACTTCCAGAGCAGCTACCTTGTGTGCAAACACTGAATCATGGATGAGCGGCTGTCCATTTTTTTGCATGCGTGTTGCGAGGCGTTTGATGAACATGAGCTCGCGCTTAGAACGTCCAACGGCCGCAATATTGGTGCGCTCATGACCGAGCAAATATTTGGCATAAGTCCAGCCGCGATTTTCTTCACCCACTAAATTTTGTACAGGTACACGCACATTGTCGAAGAAGACTTCATTAACTTCATGATCTTCGTCCAGCGTAATGATAGGACGCACGGTGATGCCCGGCGTTTTCATATCGATCAGCAGAAACGAAATACCTTCTTGCTTGCGCACACCCGTATCAGTTCTGACCAAACAAAACATCAAGTCAGCATACTGAGCCAGCGTAGTCCAGGTTTTTTGTCCATTGACGATGTAGTGATCGCCTTTGTTTTCTGCACGTGTTTTTAGCGACGCCAAATCCGATCCCGAGCCCGGCTCAGAATACCCCTGGCACCACCAATCGTCGCAGGCAAGAATACGAGGTAAATAGTGCTGCTTCTGGGCTTCATTACCAAAAGCAATAATGACTGGCCCCACCATATTGACGCCAAAAGCAATGATGGGCGGCGAGCCAGCACGGGCGCACTCTTCTTCCCAAATATGTTGCTGAACCTTGGTCCAGCCAGTGCCGCCGTGCTCCACTGGCCAGGCCGGCGCGGCCCAACCCTGCTGATAGACGATTTTGTGCCAGCGCGCATAGTCGTCGCGCTTTAAGCGTTTGTGATTCAAGACCTTGTGTTGCAGGTCTTTGGGAAGCTTCGCTTCTATCCACGAGCGTATCGTGTCGCGAAAGGCCAGGTCATCTGGCGCGTAGTTCAAGTCCATGCGGTCTCCGTTCGGTCTTCTTTAAGCACGACCGTTCAGATTTTACATGAAGAACTTTTACTTTCTGTAAATTCTATTAACTGAGTTTTCGATGACCGACCAGACGAACGCGCAAGCGCGTCGTCTGGTGGCGTGGCGCTTAGGTTAAAACATCAATCGATGTAGGAGTGAAAAACATCTGGATGCTGGACCGCGCCAGACTGTGTTGTTGAAGTTGCGGGTAAATGGCTGCAGGCCGCTAGCGACACAAACGCCATAAGGACTAGGCAGGTTCTCATGATTTTCCTCTTTTCAGTTACTAGTGATGGGTCCACAGGCTGCTTGCTGATTGGCATGGCCAAACGCTCGCGGACCTGCGTTCAGAGCGTATGTACTATTGATAGTTTCATCGGCAGGGTAGTTCACGAATTTTATTGAGTTTATTTTTGTTTGAATAACGCACATACGGGCGACTATCGATGAATCACACATACATAACTAGCAGACCACAGTCGCCACAGGATTGATCGCTTGAATAAAGAACAAACTCTGGCCTAATTTGATTTTAATCAGGTTTATGTGCAAATGCCTTTCCAGATTATTCCATTTCGTGTCCCCGACTCCGGTGTGGCCCATGGCTGGACTTCTGTATCTTTATGCAATGCACCACCCATGGCCATGTTTTCGGGGAAAATTTCCAAACTCACTTGACGAATTTTCTTTTCCGTACAATCGACTTCATACCAGGCTTTTGCACTCAGGTACTCTTGCCCATGGAGCTTTTGAAGGCGGTGGAAATCGTGTGTGCTCATGACACGCAATATGCTTCCTTGCTTTTCAGCGCCGTCTTTACACGTGTTGGCAGGTTATAAACGAAACTGTCTGCGCGCCAATCCGCCATCTCAATTTCTCCGACCGATATTTTTTTTGCAGTCAATTCCATCGCTTTTTTTGCTAACGGATAGGTACACAAGTGGCTGATACGGTACCACTCGTAGGCCTTGACATAGTTTTGCTCCACACCCTGACCATGGGCATACAGAAATGCCAGATTAAACTGGGCTTTGGCATGTCCTTGCCGCGCTGATAAAGCGTACCAATGCACTGCTTCTTCAAAGATTTGCAGAGTACCGAGTCCTTGAGCATACATCTGGCCAACTTCAAATTGTGCATCCGCTAATCCCTGCTCAGCAGCCAGCCTGAAATACGCAAGAGAATTAATAAGATCGGGATCTTTATTACGGTTAGAGACCGACTTATGTCGAACTGTTGTTACCTCGTTTGCCAGTACATTTTGCGTTGTCGGTATCCAGTCTCCACGTAACAAATGGCCTAACCTTAGTTGAGCCAGAACATGCCCATGATCTGCTGCGGATTCATATAAATGCCTCGCCTGATTTGGCGATCGTATTAACTTAGGGTGCTGTTCAAGTAACTGCGCCAATTGATAGTGAGCCTCTGGTAGACCTTGCTTTGAAGAGAGCTCAAGCAAGTGCACAGCCGTGGATATATTTTTTCGTACACCCCGACCTGTAGCATAAGCCATCCCCAACGTCAGTTGGGCATAGGGATGATTTCGTGTGACAGCACGCTGCAACCATTGCACTGCAATCGCTTCATCTTGCTCCACACCTACACCTGAGAGTAACTGCGCACCCAATAAGGCCATCGCTTGCGTAGATTCAGTCGATTCAGTCGATTCATTTTGGCGTGCTGCCATAAACAACTCAACTGATTTCTCTGATTGCGCCATCATGCGCAATGCACGACGCGTATCGATAGCCGTTAATTCTTCACTCAGCATAGTAATTTGTGAAGCCGCTCGTGGCTCATCACGCCCGTGCGCCAACCTAAACCACATTAAAGCGCATACCGGATTTTTAATACCCGCTTCACCACGCAGATTCATGACACCCAATTGATAGCGAGAGGCTGAGTGAGCAGCAAGCGCAAGAAAACCAAACATGCGACGGGCAGTGTGCCAATCCGTTGCCACACCATCCCCATGACGCAAACGCAGCGCCTGTTCATACAAGGCGCCAGGCTCGGCCTGAAGTAATGTATCGAGACTGAGTTCAGAGAATTTCATGTAATGGAGAAGCAGTGTACTGATGATGAGTGAATCATCACAGAGTCTGCCATAAAACCTGCGGGCGCTGAGAACCGATCTACGCTGCTAAAGGCGATCTACCCAGTATCAGGTCGGCTGCTTTTTCTGCAACCATCATGGTAGGTGCACCGGTATTCCCCGATGGCATAGTCGGCATCACTGAGGCATCAACTATCCGCAAAGCCTCCATACCCTGAACACGCAATTGCGCATCCACGACCTTACCCATACTGCAGGTACCTACAAAATGCCAGCCGGTAGTACCTCGCTGGCGCGCACAATCGAGTAATTCAGCATCGCTCTGGGCGCTAGGCGGAGGAAATTCATCGCGCTCTATATACGGCAACAAAGGCGCGCTATGCAGCAAGTGGCGAGACAATCGCAAACCATCGATAGCCACCTGTTGATCTTCTGCACTCTGTAAATAATTAGGCTGAACCAACGGCAAATCAAAAGGATCTTTGGAACGCAAACTAACTTGACCTGCGCTGGTAGGCCGCAATTGATAAAAGCCCAGCGTCATTCCAGGAAAATCATCCAACTGACCCGCCACACCCGAGGCATAACTGCCCGGTGAAAAGTGAAACTGCAAATCATTCAAGGCAAGTTCAGGACGCGACTTGGTAAAGGCATACGCAACCGATGGGCTAATAGTTAAGACACTCGGTTTACCCAGTAACCATTTGGCGATTTCACCAACTAAACGTAACCCGCGTGCGGTGTGATTAATCGTCGTAACACCTTTCACTCGCAAGATGGAGCGAATCATATAGTGATCCTGAAAATTTTCTCCAACCTGCTCTGATGCATGCACTACAGGTATGCCAAATTTTTGTAACTGATCAACCGGACCAACACCCGAGAGTTGCAACAGCTTGGGAGTATTGGCCGCACCCGCAGCCAATATCACTTCACGATGCGCATGTATGGTATGCGTAGCCCCGCCACGTTCATGTTGATAGCTAACACCCACTGCACGCTTACCTTCAAACAGTATCTGATTGACTTGCGCATTTGTTTTGATGGTCAAGCGACCCGTCGCTTTTGCTGGTGTCAGAAAAGCTTTAGCCGCGCTTACGCGTAAACCTTTATGTATCCAGCGCTGGTAATAACCTGCACCGGTTTGATCACCGCGGTTGTAGTCCACATGCATAGGCAAGCCATACTCACCAGCGGCATGTATAAATGCATCGCACAGTGGATGACGCCAATCACAATCAGTAATAGGTAACAGGCCATCACGCCCACGTGCGCTGGGATCGCCGTTTCCTAAACAGCGCTCGCTACGTTTGAAATATGGCAGTATGTCTTTATAACTCCAGCCAGGATTTCCCATTGCAGCCCACTGATCAAAATCCTCTGGCTGGCCACGTGTGTAATTAAATCCATTAATTGAGCTGGAACCACCTAGCGTCCGACCCATGCGTGTCGTAACACGTCGACCCGCCGAGCCTTCGGATGGTTCAGTTGAAAAATCCCAGGTGTAGCGCGGATCATGGCCTACATGAATAAAGCCTGCCGGTATATGAATAAACGGATGCAGATCAGACGGCCCCGCTTCAATTAAGCAAACGCTGTAGCGACCGTCCTCACACAGCCGATGCGCCATGACACAACCTGCTGCACCGCCACCGACGATGACATAGTCAAATGATTGATGATTCATGGTTTTTTGAGGGGCACGAATTAATCGTGAATTGTATGGCCAGTCAGCGCAGCTGTGCGATGCTTAGATTTAAAACCCCGTCTTTTGCACGGTGGGCGATTGAATTTTCTTGTGATTATTTTAAGTTGATTTTCGATGGCCACTGATAAACGACACTTTTGGGATGATGCTGATGTTGTGTGAAGTAGATGGCGAGCGAGTCTCTTACCATTATCACAAGTAATCAGCTTAACCTGCGTAGCGAATGATTGAAGGGTATGTAGGGCGATGTCGATGATGCCCAGAACGACGCACCCAAACGAAGCAACAGATTGCGACTAAGAACCTAGCTCAACGGATGGTCTATGCTTGAAGCTATACATCGATGGAGGCAGGTGGCAAATTCTGTCTATGCCGCTCAACCATGCTGATGTAGGCTGTTTCGATATGGTGTACGGTGTTTTTGGTATCAAATAAGGGATGGCTTAAGCGGTTAGTCTCCAGTCGAGTTTTAATGGCCGCAAGTGCTTCTGTATCCTGCGCAAGATCTATGGCGTATTGCGCATAGTCCTCTGGAGTGTGTGTCACCAGATCATTGAGATCCAATGCGTTCAGCAAGCTGGCCGCCACCCGGCTGGCGAAACTCTCACCAACACACGTCAGCACAGGAACGCCAGCCCAAAGTGCATCCGTGACGGTTGTGTGCCCGCCATAAGGCCATGTGTCGAGAAATAAATCAGCGAGTCGTTGTCGTGATAGATGTGCCGACAACTCCATGCGTTGTGCAAACACCAGCCTGTCGGGGGCTATGCCGTGCGCCGCAGATTGAGCGCGCAAATTCGCAGCTACCTGCGGGTTAGTTTCAAGTAGCCACAGGACGCTGTCTTTCACCTCGCCCAAGATGTTCATCCAGATTGCAAACGTCTGGAGTGTGATTTTTTGGCTATTACAAAGACAGCAAAAAATGAAACCAAACTCGGGCAAACCGCATTGCGTGCGGTTGAACTTGGTATCAGACATTTTTTCTGCCATGTCATTGATCTGAAAGCTACCCGGTAAATAAACAATATTTTCTGAATAGTTAGAAGCAATTGACTCCGGTATAACCACACGATCAGCAATCAGATAATCCATATAAGGCGCCGCAGAAGTTCCTGGATAGCCGAGATAAGCTACCTGTATGGGCGCTGCGCGATACGAAAAAATTCCGAAACGATGGTGCTGAGTGTAGCCCTTTAAATCTACGGCGATATCTACACCAAGCTCTCTGGCAAGCTCTGCGATTTCGCGATCTGATTTATCTCTGACATCAACGAATTGATCAAAGCACGATGGCAACAATGTTGAGACCGCGTCGGTCATCTTAGGACCAAAGGAAAAACCGATAATTTTGAATCGTTGGCGATCGCAGTGTTTGAACAAACCCGTAATTAAATGCATGGTGGCATGCTGATAAAAGTCAGAGGAAAAATAACCTATAGTGATTAGCCCTTGGCCATTGGCTTTGTTGGGTATTCCGAGATCATCGCACTCTGGATGATTATCATTGACCCATGTCTCGGCCGCTGTTCTTTGAAGTACCAACGAATCTGTCATGCACAGAACCGGAAACGGCGGAGAGATTTTTTTATGAATCGAAATATCAGTAAGCAATGTATTTATTTCAGTATCAATATTATTCCATCTGCATATCTGCATCTTCAACGCAGCAATCGCCCCCGGCAAGTAGGAAAAATCAGGTTCAATAGCGATGGCATTTTCAAACGCGCTAAGTGCAGCTTCTGGCTGATTCTCTTGGTTAAACAATACTCCGCATTGATAGTGTGCATCAGAAAAAAGAGGATTCACTCGGGCTGCCTGAGACCCGCGTTGTAGAGCGCCTTATCATGGCGTGCATTGTGTGCAATGACGGTATCGTAAAAATTTAATGCTGCTCTGAATTGCCGTTTTTTATAAAGCAGATTGCCTGCGTTAAACAGGGCATCTATAAAACCAGGTTCTTTCTGAATAGCTGTTTCATAATCATGAAAAGCCAGCTCAGGATAATCTAGCTCCTCGAGCAGCACACCACGATTGAAATAAGGATCGGCAAAGTCTGGCGATAAATCAATCGCTCGGTTGTAGCTCTCAAGAGCGGCATCTATTCGGCGCAGTTCTCTTTCTGCTATTCCTCGATTTGAATAAGCAGAGGCATAATTTTTTTGATGTTGGATAGCTTGATTAAAATTATCAACAGCCTCATGCAATTTTCCAGTGCGCATAAGGCTGATGCCACGGTTATTAAAAACACTGGGGCAGTCAGATCGTCTAAGAACGTCTGAATCAAACAAGTTCAGTGCTTTTTCATAGTCTTGCAACTCGACGGCAATCGCCGCTCGAAGCTTAAGTGCCTCCGGGTGATCTGCCTGTATCGTCAGTACTTGTTCGTAAAGCTCTGATGCGACTGAAAAATCCATCTGCAGCTGATGCTCTATCGCGCTATGCAATAAAACATCTACCGCTACGATATTTTTTAAAGTAATGGAATTGCTCGTCATTGAAATAGCCCACACGTATAATTCAGCATGACGTGATGCTATCCATTGCAGACTGCTCAACTCACATTCTTCCTCACAGTAACTCTTCGTTACTCACAATTTGAGTCCATTCGATAGCGTAATAAAAGAATGTATGATTTACCGGGCGCCTGGCTCATCATCAATACTCACAAAAACTCACAATTAAGTGAATTAAGTGGTTATCCCAGACTAGGTATTCGAGAAACGTCACGCTTGTATTTAATTAGCGCTTCAATAGCTTTAGGTGAAAAACCTTGATCGGCATGATTTACATGACTCAACAGCACAAGCGTCCATTGTTCACTGGCCATCCTGCAGTTTTTTTTATCTGCTGCTTTTGGTGCTTCTGCGTTTGTTTTTTCTTCCCTATCGTATCAATTGCTTCGGATAATCCGACCTACGAGCAATCATATTTTATTGATAAGCAATTTCAATTTAATATCGGGTCGATAGACCACGCACCATTTACCGCTTA
Organism: Oxalobacteraceae bacterium; assembly: GCA_021298555.1. Lineage (GTDB taxonomy): Bacteria > Pseudomonadota > Gammaproteobacteria > Burkholderiales > Burkholderiaceae_D > Pernthalerella. Next base: position 20,187 of record JAJTGE010000024.1, on the reverse strand, counting down.
TTCCAAGCACTTAAATCTCGGATATCAAAAAACTCCGGTTTGGGTACAAATTCGCATCACACCATCGAGAGCTTACTCAGAATTAGCGGTTCCTTCCGAGTTGAATAACCTGATCTTGCGTGTAGGCCCACACGACACTAATCAGATTGACATGTATGAATTCGATCAGGGACTATGGCAGGTTCAAACTGCCGGAGATCTGCAAAGCAGCAAAAAAAACACCTGCGCAGATGATTACTACTGCTTTAGCTTACGAAACCATTCTCTGGAACCCAGGACTGTTTATCTGAAAATTCAGACCTATGGCTTCCTGATGCCCGACACCGAAGTCGTGACTTTGGAAAATCTATCCCTTGCAAGCAGTGCCCGTATCAAACGTATTTTTATTTCACTGACAGTGACGTTTTTCATGCTGATGATAGGTTTGTATTGGTTGACCCGACACCGATCAAAACTAACGATTGTTTTCTGTATTTTTCAGGTGTGTGTTGTTGTTTACCTGCTGTCGATCTATGGATTTCCTGCGACATGGTTTCCCAATTTATCCGTTGACGTGCTGGATGCATTGCCACATGTGATGTTCATGCTTAGGACATTGCTATTGAATCTGGTGCTATTTGTCGTCGTAGGGCCGTATTGTTCTTCCACACTCTACCAACGCTTGGTATTTTTGTTAGTAGCCGTGTGTGCTTTGAATATATGTTTATTTTTTTCGAGTTACCGAATAATTGCCATTCAGTTGAATTTGGTAATTTTTACTCTACAACCGAGCATACATTTGTTTGGATTATTAAAATCCAAAGGAATGGTCAAGAATGTCAGAAATTTACTAAAATTTAGTTACCTTATTTTTAACTTCATCTTGCTAGCGTCTCTTCTGCCGTGGCTACTCTTTGAAAAAATTGGCTCTATCGAAGGACTTTTTCAAAATATTTCTGATTGGCGTCTGAACGGCACGATAGTCGGTATATTTGTATTTTTTCTGATTAGGTTCGAGGAAGAATACCGAGAAAAAATCCAGGCAGAACAAATTAATCAGAATCGCATTGATAAAATCGAGGCGGCATCCTACGCCGCCATGCTGTCAGACCGAAATACCCTGATTGATCTGTTGACGCATGATCTCAAAAATTCGCTCGGAACGATTACTTTTGCATCCAGAGCCCTGAAAGAAAATTGGCAAGATCATCCTTCTACGACGCAAAAAATAAAACACATTGATATTTCCGTCAATCGTATGAATCGCTTAATCGAGCACGTCGCCGTGTCAGCTAGATTAGATCGCTATGAACCTACACCTGCCGATTTCGGCGGAGCAGCATCTGACTTGATTGATGAATTGACTGAAACGTATACAGATCACGAGCGATTTAGTATCGATGTCGATGTGCACGCCAGTTTCAAGGCCGACCGAGAAATGCTGATCGTCATTTTCGGTAATCTCATACGAAACGCATATAAATACGGTCATGAAGGCGGAGCGATAAAAATTTCCGTCAAGCCCTATCCTCGTTCCGAGCAATCTGTTCTGGACGGAAACAAGGCTCCGACAGATGAGCCGCAGATCTTATATTTTGAAATCAGCAATGCCGTGGGTACATTCGGCATACCCGATGTGGAACGTCTGTTCGAACGGTACTACCGTCATCCGAATTCCATGGCCTTGCCTGGATTAGGATTAGGCTTGAGTCTGGTAAAAGCGGCTGCCGCCAAGATTGGTGCAAGCATTGATTTTCAGCATAATCAGGAAAACGTGACCTTTACCGTCGCAGTGCCGAATTAAGCATAGGTAAAAAATATGAGCCACCAAGTAATGCGATTACGTCAAAAACATTTTCGCTAGTGCTCAGTTAGCGTTATTAAAAAATTCAACCATTAGGAAACACCATGTCGTCCCAGTCAGTAATATCGATTGCACTCGTAGAAGACGATGAGCTATTGCGATCCGAGGTCAGCGAGCACCTAAGCAGGCATGGTTTTCTAGTCAGCGCGGTCAATTCTGTTCGTGCTCTGGATGATCTGATTACGTGCACGCCTATAGATATCTTCGTGATTGATCTCAACCTTCCGGGTGAGGACGGGCTGAGCCTATCCAATCGTCTGCGCCAGACCTTGCCTGATGCAGGCATAGTCATCATGACAGCTAGGGTCACCCTGAACGACCGGATTGCTGGCTACGATGTGGGCGGTGCAGATGTCTATCTGACTAAACCCGTTGTACCAGAAGAATTGGTGATGATACTTCGCAGTTTGGGTCGGCGCGTCAAACCTACTCAGGATGATCAGGCCGCGTCATTGGGTCTGAGACAGCGCACTCTGCTGGGACCTGGCTTATCTTCCGTGTTGCGCTTAACAATGCGCGAGAAGATGTTTCTGGTAGCCCTAGTGCAGGCGCGGGATAATACGCTTGATTCAATTACTCTTTGCGATGTGTGTACCGGACAAACTAGCGAAGAAACTATGAGCAAGCATGCGCTTGAAGAACTTGTCGCTAGATTACGAAAGAAAATTCGTGCGGCGCAAGTGGAAGGCGCGGAGCCCGCTATTAAATCAGTCTGGGGTATGGGCTATCAGCTATGCATGGAAATCAATCTGGTTCCCTAGCTTCCAATATAAGATCGGCTACCTTTTCAGCAATCATCATCGTTGCTGCACAAATATTCGCCGAAGGTATCGTGGGCATGACCGATGAATCTGCGATGCGTAAATTGTGTATGCCGTGCACTCGTAATTCATCATCGACCACCGACATACTGTCGTCTGCCCTACCCATACGTGCCGTACCATTCAGGTGGTAAGAAGACACACCGTACTGTCGTATAAAGCTTAAGAGTTCTTCATCGCTGTTTTTGTCACTGCCGGGCATAGACTCTGACTCGACATAAGGTGCCAACTCAGGCGTTTGCAACAAACGCCTTGCCAGCCGCACGCCGCGTATCAAGGTTTGTTGATCACGCTCGTGACTCAAATAATTAGGCTGTATGAATGGATCCTCAAACGGATCTGCACTGCGCACATGTACATAGCCCCGACTCTCTGGTCTGTGCTGCCATACTCCGCAGGTCATGCCAGGATAGGTATCAAGCATGCCAACATAACCTTCACGATAGCTTGCAGGTGAAAACACTCCCTGCAAATCAGGTCGGTTTAGATCATCGTTGGATTTCCAGAAAAAATGGATCAGTGACGGGCTCAGCGCCAGTATGCTGGGCTTGCCCACTAACCAACGCGCAACTTGTCCAACTAAGCCTAAACCGCGCGACATTTCATTCATGGTGCGACTATTTTTTGCGCGCGCCACCAGCCGTATAGAAAAATGATCGGAAAGATTTTGCCCTACACCAGGCAGATGACGATGAACGCGTATGCCCTTTGACTGCAAAAACTCAGCATCACCCAGCCCTGAAAGCTGCAGTAACCGCGGAGTGTTAATTGCTCCGGCACAGATAATGACTTCCCGCCGGGCGTGAATTTCGTGCAGATTACGGGATGAATCACCACGCACATACTGAATGCCTGTTGCACGACCATCAGCTATCACTATGCGTGTTGCTCGAGCATGCGTACGTACATCTAAATTACTACGTGAACGCGCAGGTTTAAGAAACGTGCGCGACGTACTCATGCGCCAGCCTTGGCTAATCGTACGCTGAAAAAAACCTACACCTGCTTGTGATGCTCCGTTGTAGTCATGGTTACGCGGTATGCCTATGCCTTGAGCACCGGCGATAAATGCATCACTAATGGGATGGTGCCAGTCTATGTCTGTAACAGGCAGTAATCCATCGCGTCCCCGAAATGAAGCATCACCCAAAGCATACTGCTCACTGCGTTTGAAGTAAGGCAAAACCTCGGCATAACTCCAGCCGCGATTACCTAGCGCTGACCACGCATCGTAGTCGTCTCGTTGACCGCGGTTGTACACCAAACCATTAATGGAACTCGACCCACCGAGCACACGGCCCTGAGGCAAAGGCACTCGACGATTCAGGGTCTGTGAGTTCGGCTCTGATGAAAACTGCCAGGTAAACGCCGGGTTGAATAAAACTTTTACAAAACCTGCAGGAATATGCAGCCAGGGATGCCAGTCACTAGGGCCTGCTTCCAGCAGACAGACGGTGATGTTTTTATCGGCACTTAATCGATGGGCCAGAATTGCGCCAGCAGCACCCGCCCCCACAATCACATAATCGACTGTTTCAGGAGGTCTGCTAAGCGATGTGGTTGCCATGAATCGAGAATTTACTGATTATGATTAACGCGCGGCACAACTAGTCGTCGCGTTCAATGAGCGAGACATTTTATCAACCAAACGCGCACGCTATGATGAGCTTTGCGTTGCAACCCTTAGTATTAACAGAAGCTGGGGATAGGCAGAAGCAAAGCGGCTAGAGCCGACTGACGCGCCGCTTTGCAAAGGCTATTAATCGAGAAAGTCTGGCTGCTCTTTGAGTATGCGCGCATACAAAGGCTGAAATTGAAACCAACCAGCATACGGTGAACCCACAATGTCGTACGTCTTTTGTGCGGACTCAGGGGTTATGGTTTTTAATGGTTTACCGTGCGAGGCAGCCTCAGCCAGTAACTGAACCTGACAGCTACGCTCTAAACAGATGTACCACCAAGCAGCTGCATCGACGGTCTCACCGGCGGTGATAATGCCGTGGTTTTGCAAAATGGCTGCCTTGTTCTGGCCCAAAGCTTTGGCTATGCGCACCCCTTCGTCTAGCTCAACAGCGACTCCACCAAAATCATCATAAACAGCGTGATCATTGTAAAAAGCACAGACATCCTGAGTAATGGGATCTAGCGTGCGACCCAATGCAGACCATGCACGGCCATAAGGTGAATGCGTATGAGCCGCAGCATTTACATCGGGACGCATAGTGTGCACGGCCGAATGAATCGCAAAGGCTGCACAGTTAACCGGATGATTGCCTTCGACTACATTGCCTTCATGGTCGACACGAATCAAATTCGATACCTTGACCTGACCGAAATGCACACCGTAAGGGTTGACCCAGAATGTATCGAGAAACTCTGGATCACGCGCGGTAATGTGACCCGCCACACCTTCATCAAAACCAAAACGGGAAAACAAACGAAACGCACCCGCTAGCTTTTGCTTGCGATGCAGTCGCTCTTCTTCCAGCGTCTCAAAAACAGGTATGGCCGGCAAAGCTAAAGACTTGCCATTACCCAGATACTGTTGATTCAATTCCAGCTGCGACAGTTCAGTGTGATCGTTCATTACAACTCCATGGTGGGACGACTAATGAATGCTATTGGGTGGAATAACAAGAGAATAACGCATTTACCAGAACAGGTCGTCGACTTAGCCCACACCCAGATAGATTTTACGGATGCGGTCGTCTGATGCCAGGGCTGATGCTTTGCCTTCCTGCGCCACCGAACCGTGCTCTAGTACATAGGCTCTATCGGCTATATGGAGTGCCGATTGGGCATCCTGCTCGGCCATGACTATGGCAACACCCCCATCGCAAATCGTTCGGATAGCTGCAAAAATTTCCATTTTTAAACGATGCGCGATACCGACAGAAGGTTCGTCTAGTAACAACAATTGCGGGTCACCCATCAGAGCTCGGCCTATGGCCACCATCTGTTGCTGCCCGCCTGAGAGCGTATTCACAATTTGATGCTCGCGCTCAGCCAAAATCGGAAACAAGGAAAATACGCGCTCAAGATCATCCGCAATCGCTTGTCGATTTGTGCGCAAATACGCACCTAATTGCAGATTTTTCATCACCGATAATTCAGGAAACAAGCGCCGCCCTTCAGGGCAATGACAAATACCCAAACCGACGACTTGCTCCGTTGAGTAGTTATGTAATGACTGACCATTGAATTCAAGTAAACCCTGCGAATTCATAGATCGAGAAATTACTTTGAGTAGCGTAGATTTACCCGCACCGTTGGGCCCTAGTATCGCTACCAACTCGCCCGGCTGTATGTGCAATTGAACTTTTTCTAGTGCAATCGCTTGTCCATAACCCGCTGTAAGCTGATCAATCTTAAGTAGCATGATCCACCGCCATCGGAGTTTGTTTACCTATGTAGGCTTCGATTACTCGCGGATGCGCAACGATTTCTGCGGGCGATCCTTCGGCGATCACTTCACCAAAATCAAGCGCGATGACGCGCGAGACTAACTGCATGAATTCGCGCAGCTTATGCTCTATGAGCAATATCGTCAGCTGCTTTTCTGCATGCAGTTGGCGTATTAATGCAGAAATCGCTTCTATCTCAGATGAGCCTAAACCCGCAAAGGGTTCATCAAGCAATAGTAATTCAGGCTCAGCCGCTAATGCGCGCGCTATTTCTAAACGGCGCAAATCACCATACGATAATAATTCAGCGGGCGTGTGCGCCTTGGCTTCTAAACCGACTTGTTTGAGTAACTGCATGGCTCGCTCACCTAAACCATCATGGCGCACGCGCGGGCCTAAGCTACCGACTAATACATTTTCTAATACCGATAAACCAACGAAAGGCCGGCATAGTTGAAACGTTCTGGCGATACCCAAGGTCACGATCTTATGCGGTTTTACACCAAGCAACGACTGACCATTAAACACCACGCGACCATTATCGGGCGGTATGAAATTAGTCAGCATGTTAAACAAGGTGGTCTTGCCTGCGCCATTCGGCCCAAGTATGCCGACGATCTCACCACGGTGTATGCGCATGCTGACCTGCTTAACAGCATGCAGCCCACCAAAATGTTTATTAACGCTATCGACTTCTAGCAGCACTGAGCTTATGGCTTGATTCATGATTTGCCCCCCTGGCCTGAACGTAGCCGCTTCCATAGAGGAGCGATGAATCCGTTGGGCAGGAAAAACAAAATCAGTATCAGCAATACGCTATAAACCATTAATCGCCATTCACCAAAATTACGCAAACCTTCGGTGAGTAATGTCAGTAGCAAAGCACCACCTACAGGGCCATAAATGGTGCCCATGCCTCCCACGTATACCATCGTGATGATAGTTACTGAAGTCACTACGGCAAATAATTGCGGACTGACTTGCAGCTGATAGTGCGCATACAAAGCACCACCCAAACCAGCGAACGCTGCGCTAATGACTAAGGAAACAATTTTGTAAGTAGTAATTGGAATACCCGCTGCCAGACAGGTCGCTTCATCGCCGCGTATGGCACGCAAAATGAGTCCCCAACGCGAGCGCGCCATCCAACTCAGAATGAATGTAGTGAGTCCTAAAACAGCCAGTACAAACCAGTAGTAATGAAGGTTATTACGTATTAGCGGAGCGATGTCTTGTATGCCCTCTTCGCCTCCGGTGTATTCCCAGAAAATCAGCATCAGTCGCTGCATGATGACGGCCGCTGATAACATGGCCAGTGCAAAATACGGCCCTTTTAAACGCAATGTAGGAAAGCCCAGCAATAAAGCAAACACCACAGCAAGCAGCATCGATGCAGGCAAACTCCACCAGGGGCCAAATCCCATTTGTACATTCACAAATCCAGCCACATACGCACCCACACCGATAAAAAGCGAGTGACCAAAATTTTCACGTCCCGTCAAACCCGACATGAAATCCCAACTCACCGCCCAAATGCCATAGATGGCCGCAACCGTCAACACGCCTACTAAATAATTTCCTGGAAACGCCAAGGGAGCTATGGCTAATAAACCCAACGCTGCCACGCCTGCCATGCCACTGAGTTTATCGAGTTGCTGAAATCCGTTCACGTGCATGCCCCTAGAATGCAGCTCGTTTGCCGAAGATACCCGCTGGCCTAAGTACCAGCGTCAGCAAGGTCGCAAGTACAGAGACGATTTCAGTCCAGCTCGTTGAAATGAGATAAGCCACCAAAGTCTCGGCATAGCCCAACATCAGTGCAGCCAGAATACTGCCGGGTATAGATCCCAAACCACCCACAATCACAATTGCAAAGGCTTTTACTATCGGCAGTAAATGCATAGAAGGCTGCACAGAAAGAAAAGGACCCGCCAATACACCCGCTAAGCCAGCCAGCGCAGCAGAGATGGCCATGACTAATGAAAAAATACGATCGCTAGGTATACCCATGTATTTGGCTGCTTCCGCATCTTGCGAGATGGCGAGTATGGCGCTACCCAAACGAGTACGTTGTATGAACAGATACAGCGCGCCTATCGCTACCACCGCCACGAACAGCGTTAACAAACGCTGGCCCGCCACATCGACACCACCAATACTAATTTTTGTATCAATAAATGCGGGTACGTTGCGGTATTCAGAACCAAAAGTTAAAAAAAGTGCCTGCTCAACCACCAACGATACAGCCAGCGTAATCATGAGCACGCCCAACTGCGAATAGCGCAATGGGCGTATCAAGATTTTTTCAACGATCACACCAAATAACGAGACACCCGCAATGGCGACGATCGCTGCCAGCCAGAGCGGCCACCCAACTAACGATGTCAATACATAGGTACCGTAAGCACCCAGCGCATAGAACGATCCATGGGCAAGATTGAGCACACGGGCCACACCAAAAATCAGTGTGAAACCCACTGCCAGCATGGCGTAAATGGCGCTAGTCACTGCGCCGTAAATGAGAATTTCCACTACTTCATCCAGGGGGGAAGGATGAAATTACCCGTGCGTAGTTCTTTGGGATAAATAACTACTCGCTCGCCCTTGTCCTGCCACTGAGCAAAGATCAAATTCGTCTTGCCCTTGCCCGTCATTAGGTCATGATTCTCATCAAATGAAATTTCACCCGCTATGCCTTCGTGCTTGGTTTTTTCCAACTCTTTGATGATTTTGTCCGTATCAAAACTACCCGCGCGCTTGACGGCATCGGCATACATAAAAACAGCATCATACGCAAAAAAAGCGGTATAGACGGGATAATTAGGTGAGAGCTTTTTAAAGGCATCAAAAAACGGAATCGTCTTTTTAGTTAGTGGTGCGCGTACAGCAAAATTAGCAGCCACTTCAGAAATTGATTTACCACCTATACGGTTATAAAAATCGCCATCCATACTCTTGACGTCTATACCGCCGTAGGGCACAGGTACTTGTGCATCATGCCATTGCTTGGCAAAGGTATCGCTGGAGCCGTGCGAGACAGTAACGATCAGATACTGAGCACCACTGGCTTTGATCTTGGCAAGCAAGGGCGAAAAATCCGATGTTTGCGTATCAAACAATTCCGTCATGCGTATATCAGCACCAACCTCTTTGGCACCTTTGGTTAACACCGGAACTAAATCTTGTACCCACTTGGCATTCTCGCCAACGATGGCAATTTTTTTATACCCCAGCTCGCCGATCACAAAGTTTGCAATGAAATCCACCAGCCCACGCGCCTGATGCGCTGCATTGATAGGGCCTACACGGAATATATATTTGTAGTTCTCGTAATCGGTTTTAACTTTATTGGTGATGCTGGGTGATGCTGCGCCTACACCCATATAAATAGTCTTGGCCGCTGCAATATGCGGTAACTGAGCTAACGTGACTCCGCTGGTATAGCCACCAATCAGCACATCCACTTTTTCATCTGCTACCAGCTTGCGAATGGCACTGATACCAGTTTCAGGATTTTCAGTCTCGTCAGCTGAAACAAACTCCAGCTTGCGCCCGAGTACACCACCTTTTTTATTAACTTCGTCAACCGCCATTTTGACAGCTGTAAGCGTATCTCTACCTACTTGTAACTGCACTGAGGTAGGCACGCCTATGCGCACGGGTTTGGATTCTTGAGCGATCGAGGCTGTCGGTGCTGACAACCATAATGGAATAAACACAGTTGCAATGAGGCGAACGCTCCAGTGAGGGGCACGCCATGAACGGGTTGCCATGCTGTCTCCTTGTCCGACTTTATTATTGCCCCACTGTGGGAGGCTTATTAATTGACGAGTATTACCAAGCTATCTGCTTGAGACTCATCGCATTAAATTATCTAATCACGAATGACTGATAACCTGACTGTAGTCGGAACACGATTATTTCGCAATGATGCGCTGCGCAAGAGAATGCCCAACATAATGGCCAGGCCTTACTACGTATTCATTTTAATAATAATTTAGGAAAACTAAACCACCCGGCTTGCTATGCTATAAGACTGGATCATGGCTTTGAATGATGCTTTGAATACCCAAGACAGCCATGCACTGACGGATGTTCATAACCAGCGATGTTATCGCTGTAGGATCTATTATTACAATCCATGTCTCAAAATATCTGAATCAGATTTCTGCTCTCTTTTCGTATCTCATACCCTCTGCCTGGCAGGCTTGCGACACACACTAATTTTTTAAAGGTCAGACTGTATGCGTTTAATTTGGCAAAGTATTGTGGTGCTACTTTTATGTGTTACTCAGCATGTCAGCGCTGCTGGAAAATTTTATACACAACAAGAATTCGACAGTTTACTTGCGCTCGGAAAACCTATCGTGGTTCATATCCATGCCGATTGGTGCGGAACGTGTAAGGCTCAGGACATACAAATCAATGAAGCTATGAACTCTGCTGAATTTAAAGACGTCACTTTTTTTGAAGTTGATTACGATGTTCAGCGTAAAACGCTCAAGTTTTTTAATATAAAAATACAAAGTACCATCATCATTTTTAAAAATGGCAAAGAAGTAGATAGGATAGCGGCAGAGAGAGACGCCGGTGAATTACAAGCCTTTCTCAAGAAATCTCTTTAAAAAGTATTCCAGCGAAAGATTACATGCCAAAAGCTTTTCTTATTGTTGAACTAACGGTTAAAGATCCTGTTGTTTATGAAAATTATCGTTCACAAGTACTGCCCAGCTTAGAATCTGTTGGTGCACGATTTTTAGTGCGCGGCGGGAAACGATTACAACTAGAAGGCGTGGATGAAGGGCATCACAATATGCTACGTACTATCGTCGTTGAATTTCCGTCGATGGACATAGCCACAGCATGGTACCAATCACCCGCCTATGCAGCCTTAAAAAAACTACGCATGAGCTGCTCTGAAGGTAGAGCGTTTATTGTTGAGGGTTTTTAAGACGTCCGCTAAAAAATTCACACTCGTTAATGCCATTACGTAGAAGTTGCCGTTCGTAATATGACAGCGATTTAGTTCGCGCCTTGGCCAATCTGGCTAGTCTGTCTACTTCAGTCCACGATAGGTACTTAAGTGCCTCTTCTAGGCGCAGCTGTGATTCTTTATTCAATCGCTCTATATCATCCGAAGTCAGGTCGGGAAAATGTTCTAACTCTACCGATGCAAGTAAACCAGCACATATCGCCAAATACTTCCCTAAAACTTGTGAAGATTCTGCCATCGATACCTGCATAAGAAAATTCGGATAAAGTCTATTTTGGATGAGCTGTTTTTCGTCTGCCACGGAATAATTCAACGCACTTGTTAACAACAAACCTATAACCCAACAATTAAGCCTCAAGAGAAACTTCATGTTAATAAGAAAAATATTTATATGTATGATTTCTTTGCTCATAACCGACTGCACGCTTGCATCAGATGATATGACCATTCCTGAAAAAACTAAACATACAGAAAAACTTTACACTAAACTTTCAAAATGTATTAATTCAGACAATAACTTTCCTTCGCTCGATACTGCAATTTCTCTTGATATTGACCCGTCACATGAAATTAATGCATTTAGTTCTCAAGGGAAGATAGTTATTACTGCTGGCTTATTAAAAATAGCGAACTCGGATGAGTTTATTGCCTTCGTTCTTAGCCATGAAATTTCCCATCATATTTATCAACATCTTGAAAAGCAGCGTAACTTTAGCCCAGGAGAAAATTTTGAGGATAGAGTTGCCTTTGCATTACAACGTGGAATTGCGATGGAAGTTGAGGCTGATCGATTGGGTTTGGAAATTATGCAACAGTGTGGATTTGATACGGCAAATGCCAGAGAAACACTTGAAATTCTATTAAATGAAAACTCATCTAAAGTTAACGATACTACGACAGGCCTTTTGTATTTTGAGCGTATGAAACACCTGCATCCTAAAAAAATACCCGCCAAATAAAAAAATTACAGTCACTAAAACGATGGCTTGGAATGTGAAATACCATATTTCTTCATTGATTTTGAAATAAAACTGTCTTTTAGCATCTGATCTAATTTTTCATTCACCAGCTGTATAGCCTGCGCATCACTACTACGCAGCATCATACCTATGTCTGAATCAACTTCAAATTCATCTACATCAATATCAAGTTGTACTAAACCTGGATCACCATTTACAAATTTATACCACTCAAAACCTACCGAGGTAACCAAGCCTGCACCTGCCTCATTATCTTTAACTGCTACCACAATGTCTTCATCAGTAAGAAAGCGTACCCAGACAGGAATCTCTTTTTGATTTAGAAGAACCTGTGCATATGAGCCGCTGGGTACGGCAACATGGGTTTTTTTCAGTGATTCAAGATCCTTAAATTCTTTGCTTTTACTAACTAAAAATCCAGTAACATGCGAATAGGGTTTAGTAAATAGTCGGCCATAGGTTTTATCTGCATCTTTTTTAATTTTTTCATTTTGACTGATTAGTTCTTTTTCCTCAACAAGTGCACTGGGCACAAGATCACAATCTGTTTTATTTAAACGCTCGAGTGAATTAAGCCAAACAACTCGCGATGTCATACCCATACGCCGTATCAATTCAGTACTGATCTCAAATAAAAATCCGTTACCTGAGATTTTGTCATTACCATCTCTTTGTGAATATGGCATGGCATCGGGATTAAGACAAAAACTCACCTGGCCCAGATGACGCATCTCTGCAAGCGTACCAGCAGAGACATGAGTAGCTGAAATAACTAGCAGCAGAAGTCCACATATAAACTTCATTTTTTCACCTATTCTTGGTAGTGAACTTTTTATTTATTTTGATACTAGTTCAGTACAGATTTGCATACCATTAGGACTGTAATTAATTCGTAAAAGTCTAGTCTTTTTGAGTACCTAAATAGAGCAAATACGATACTAGCTCCCATACCTGATCTGAAGTAAATGAATGCCCAAACACGGGCATAACATCTGATGCCACTCTTCCATTAACAATAGTTTTATAGGCATAGGCAGGATCAAGATCATCACGCTTTCTAAAGCTGGGAGCGCGACCACCCTCGCCCGTACCACCATGGCAATAACCAGCACATGTACGCATGTACATCGCTTTTCCTGAATCTATGTGCTGTTGGTCGGCCAGATTAAATGGGGGTTTTCTTCCTGCTTCAGGGCCGGCTTCTTTTGCGGTCACTGGCTCATCTTGCTTGTCAGCGACAGTGATTAGCTCTGGCTCATTGCTGGTATTTTTTTCCTGATATGCAGAAAGCGCAGGTACTGAAATACTGGCGACTAGAACTGCGCAAACGAACATGCTGGCTCTAAACAGTGATTTTTTTTTCACCAGTTCTCCTTATTATTTTAAAAAAACCGGCATTTCAGATGAGGATGAAATGCCGGTCAAAGCCCTGGATGGAAAGATACTTCTAGAGAGGTACTACACAGTCTTACTGCACACTACTTCTTGATCTTAAATGCGATCAATGCTGCACCACCTGGATAATTTTTTATTTCAGGAAATGCTGATGCCATAAAGCCAGGAGCATGCGAACCTAAGCCCGTCGGGAAAACTATGTACTGCTCCCCGTTTGCTTTGTAGCTAACAGGACCACCGCGCAGACCTGAACCTGAGGGGAAAGACCATAATGTTTTTCCGTTATCCGCATCGTAAGCAAATATATTTCCTTCGATGTCGCCATTAAATACCAGTCCACCCGCTGTGGTGAGCAAACTTGATAATGCTGGCACCGGATACTCCACAGCCCACTTCTTTTTACCCGTCATAGGATCAACAGCTACTAGTTTGCCGTGACCTTTACCTGATGGAGGTGGCACAGTCTTTAAATCAGCAATTCCCAGATAAAGTCCACTTATACCAATCTTGCTGGGATCTTCTTTGCCAGAGACAATTTCGTTACACGCTTCCATCGTATTGGTGTACCAAAGATTGGATTTAGGACTGTACGCGCCGTGATTCCAGCTACGGCCTCCTAACAACCATGGACAAAATGTTATGCGTTCGCCCATCTTGGGATTTACCCGACCAATCAGCTCGCCGGTTTTTGGATCAATATTTTTTACCCAGTTGATGTTGTCATTCAGCGGCCAGGTTGTTACAAGACCACCATCACGCTTATCCATTACGAAAACAAACCCACCCTTATTTAGATGTAAAAGTACATCTTTACCGTTATGTTTTAGTTGGACGGCCTCGTAGGGAGCATCAAAATCCCAAGCATCATTTGGAACTTCCTGACGATGCCATTTAACGTTTCCGGTTTTAGGGTCAAGTGCTAATAAGGTAGCGGTGTAGAGATTGTCACCTTTGCGCTCATTCGGAAAATAATCCGGTGCCGCATTCGATGTGCCTATATAAATCGAGTCTGTCTCTGCATCATACGTACCCGGCAACCATGCCCCACCACCACCTACCTTGCCTGTGTCACCCGGCCAGGAGGCAGGGTCTTCCTTGATAGTATTAAACGTCCACAAGCGCTTGCCCGTATCTGCGTCTACTGCGTAGATTTTTCCCTGAATAGGCTGATCACCACCAGTGGTTCCACCATAAAGTACGTTGCCAGCTAGCTGAGGTGGTGATGAAAACAAAGCCCCGTATTCTTTTTTCAAATTCGTCAGCTGAGTTTCCCATACTGGCTTACCCGTTTTCTGGTCAAGAGCGATGAATCGACCATCCAAGGTACCCAAGAAAACTTTACCTCGACCTACAGTCACTCCACGACTAGCCGCGATATAAAAAACATCATTAGAAATAGGATCTAGCTTGGGTTGGTAGTGCCACACCGTCTTACCACTGGCAGCATTAACTGCGAACACATTATTGTAGGCACCAACGTAATAAAGCGTTCCGTCAATCACAATAGGCGTTGCCTGTAATCCGTGCGTGATATTGCCAGGCTGGTGTATCCATGCTACTTCAAGTCTGGATACATTAGATTTATTGATGTCTGCCAGAGGACTGTAGCGCCATGCATGTCCTGTGCGGTGATATTCTGGCCAATTATTTGGATCTGTCAGCGGATCTGCACTTAATGCGAGACCCGATACTGCTAGTCCCAGTGACACCATGATTAATTTGGTTGATGCATATTTTGGATTGAATTTTTTAAACATTTCTGCTCCTCCAGTACTTCGATCGTTATAGAAATAATGAATTGCATTACACAGAATTGCTAATTACCTACAACCTAAAGTACATGCGGCGACAAAACTAATAACCAAGAATCACAAAATTAAATTAGTAAAAGATTCCCTATTAATAATATGTTCCAAGAATATTAAAACGTGATGTGTAGCTCACATTTTTTTGCTTTCTAAAGAATCAATCTTTTTCATTGATTCAATTATTTTCATGCAAAATTTATTCCTGAATCCATATCCGTTAGAATTAAAACCATAAGTATTTTTTCAAAACTAAATTAGCATTATTCATAAACCAAAAAGATGACAAATTAAAATTACTCATTTTATTTATACAATTTTCTGTAACACCCACTGATACAGCTGTAACAGGTTGTTTTGTAACAGTCGATACGACACTTAATAATTTCGTATTTATACTTTTTTCGAAATTTTTTAAATTCTTATTACTCAAACAATTTCATGAACACCTCCGATTTGTTAGTCGACTCACCCAATATCGATGGCAATTGTTTTTCGCTAATTGACCCCGCCCGCCTCCTGCACCAGAAGCCGTCCACCCATCCGCCACGCATATTGCTTTTGTATGGCTCGGTACGGGCGCGTTCATTTAGCCGTCTGCAAGCAGAAGAAGCCGCTCGCTTACTTAAGATGTTTGGAGCGGAGGCACGGTTTTTCAACCCTAGTGGATTGCCACTGCCTGACGATGCGCCTGATACTCATCCCAAAGTTGTTGAGCTGCGCGAACTATGCACATGGTCTGAGGGGATGATTTGGTCATCACCCGAACGTCATGGCGCCATGACAGGCATCATGAAATCGCAAATAGACTGGATACCTTTGGCGCTGGGCGCAGTACGTCCTACCCAGGGTAAAACGCTGGCTGTGATGCAGGTATGCGGAGGCTCGCAATCATTTAACGCCGTAAATCAGATGCGCATTCTCGGTCGTTGGATGCGCATGCTCACTATTCCCAATCAATCATCTATTGCCAAAGCCTATGATGAGTTTGATCAGGAAGGCCGCATGAAACCCTCTGGTTATTACGATCGTTTGGTAGATGTGGTGGAAGAATTAGTCAAATTTACGTTGCTAACGCGTGATATATCGCCGTATTTGGTCGATCGTTATAGCGAACGAAAAGAGAGTCTTGCAGCTTCAGCAGCGCGCGTGTCGCAAGCTAAGCTCTAACGATACACACTGCATTGCATACTACCTGCTCAAAGCGAATTAAGAAACGCGATCACATCATTGCGCTCGGCTGCGGTCAGTTTGGCAAACAAATCACGTGAGGCCGCTGCTTCGCCACCGTGCCACACCACTGCCTCTAACAAATTACGTGCGCGACCGTCATGCAGAAAGTTGGTACTGCCATTTACCTGTTTGGAAAGCCCGATACCCCACAGTGGCGCTGTGCGCCAGTCGCGCCCACCTGCTTTGAAATCTGGTCGGCCATCTGCTAATCCTGGCCCCATATCATGCAATAGCAGATCGGTATAAGGTCGGATAGTCTTGTTCGATAGTTGAGTCAGCAGCGAAGATTTACCGGTTGTTAGTTCAGGTACATGACACTGCGAACATTTTGCGGATTCAAATAATTTTTCACCGCGCATTACGGTTGGTTTATCGCGGTCTCGTGATACGGGTACATCAAGTGCTGACACCCAAAACGTTAATGCTTCCAAAAACTCTTCACGAAGTTCTGCTCTACCGCTTGTCTTCGCAGATAAACAATCAAGCTGTGCAGGCGGACAATTTTGCGTTGGATAGATCGTTGAAGTTGTTCCTATATCGCCTATAAATGCCGCTGCGAGTTGCTGTTTCAAACTGGGTTGATTGGCTTTCCAACCAAATCGACCTATCGTTGTCTTATCGTTAAAATCATCGCGCACGTAATTAGGTCGGCCATTTAGACCCAGCGATTTCTGTAATTTTGACAGTGCAAGAATATCGTCTTCACTTACTGCTTCGAGATAACCCAATCCAAAGATCGCTTGTGAATTCCGTAGCGATGTCATGACGTTCGGGGCAAGTGGCCCAAAACCTAACTTCTCTAGCTTAATTAATGGTTCACGTAACTCCACTGTTGAACCATCAGGGAAGGTGAAAATACTGCTTTTCCAATCCACATGAACTTCCGCTTCACCGAATTTGATGTTTTCTTTTTGTGAGATGTCGAACGACTGAATCTGTGTTCCGTAATTGGGCTCAGGATTTGGTCCACCATACGGGCCTACGCCGGGTATCGACAGGCGCAGTGATTGATGAAAAACTGGCCCGCCACCACTATCAGATGCTCGCCCACGCCCAGCTTGCACGTGACACGACACGCAGGACTGCGCTAGAAAGGTCGGCCCCAATCCCCACTCGCTACCGCCTGGCCCGGGGCGAGAAAGATCCCACCAATTCGAGATCACATCCTCGGGTATCGCAATCCATAAGGTGTTGAACGCTTTTTCACCATCGCGAAACAGTTGCTTCTGCCCAGCCTGCAAACCCGGCACTGGCTGCAGGTACGAAGCATGCGGCACAACGGATGGAGTAATTGCAGGCTTGGTTTCTGTAAATGCTGGGCGAATCACACCTATGAGTGCAACGAAGGTCGCTCCCAGAAAAACCGTTTTAATCACTTTATTAGGCATGGTCATTGAAATAAATCGACTGACAAAATAGTGCGAACTTCATTCTTTCTAAGGCGCCGAAATATATAGCTATATTGTTAACATGGCGGTTACAGCAATTTCAGTCCAAACACTATAACAACAATAGCTCATTAATAGATTGGTTTAAATTATCGTTTTACGCTCAAATGGAATCCGCTATCTATCAGTCTGGCCAGATATCAACTGTAGTCTTTTATTAATGCATCAATCGCATCGTTGATGCTCGATATTGAATGCTCTAACGTTTCCCAATCAATTGAATCTGCGGACAGCCGTTTAGATGCCGTAAAAACGGGCATTAAATCGATCAGCTTGAAACCAGCGACTTGCATATCCATGGTGTTGAGCGTTCTAATCATCATTAGTGTCGAGAAAAAAAACAACCGGTAGTAAAGAGCCTGGGCTGCGGTTTCAGACAAATCATTTTCACTGACATATTTCTCAAATAAGGACTTTACGGTTCCAAGCAAATGAACTCGTTCAGGGGCAATGTTGAATTCATGATTGAGCAAATCTGTGGCTGATTGCCATTTATCTGAAATACTCTGATCCTGAAAATAAGAGTTAGTCACAGAGAATTCCCTTAAAAAAAATTATTAAAATAGTTCGGGTGATTTTACTGTGTCTTGACTCAACCAAGATCCTTAACACGAAGGTAGTTTCTATGGATGACTTGAAATCACTAATGGAAGAGATACGTTCACTACATGCAGATGGGATAACGACACCCGACCTGGAAAACTACTGTAAACGCTATTTGTATTATTACCATCAGCATGTAGAGAGGCAGCCTAGCCGCTTCTATGGCGCATGGGGTTGGTCAGAAGCTAGACGAAGGGAATTCAGAAAGGCGTTTGAGTCTGCCGATATCAAACGCTGAAAGCTGAAGAAAATCAAACGGTTTGGTGCCCGGGATCGGAATCAAACTGGTACGCCCCCTCGCGGTTAAGCGGCAGATTTTAAGAGTAATGCGTCAGTTTGAGAAACTATTAATAGCAATGCTTTTCTGACTAATGAATTTTATTGAGCAACATTTTGATCAACGTTATAAAAGTTAATATAAAAGAAACATAGTCTCTGCCTTAACTGCTCGATATTTGATGCCAGAAAAAAAGTATTCGATGGCTTGATTACTTCTTACCACATGCGATGTCTAATTCTTTATTTTCTAGCGAATTTGGAACAATTCGATCCCATATCCATTCACTCTCTTTAAATGTGTCAGTCAAAATAATTTCACCATTACCTGCTGAACCAGAATACTGAACCACTGAAATCATTGTCAATGTCTCATACTTGCAATTAAACGCTAAGAGCGTTTTTGCTGATTTGTATTTATCTCCATCTGTATTCGTTCGTACCTCAGGAAATTCATACATCACCCACATCTGTGCTGTTATGTCATTTATTTGTATCGTAGATTTGTCATGATAGTGAGTAAGATCATCCGCTTTACCCGTCAATTCCCACTCGGCCCAAGACACTGAGCAGCTCATCATCAATACAACAAAGAGTAATCGTTTCATTGCAAGCTTAATCTTTTAATTCGATATTGATCGACCTATCAATACTTTATCCGCACCACCTACGCACATTTTATACTTTCTTTAGTAAAACAAGTCATTTCAGACTGACGGCATATAGATACTGTAGGTCACTGTGCCTTAGATGTGAAGAAAAATACGTCGACTATCTGGAGCGTCTGATAGATTGCGAGGAAACTTGATTCAGATTATGGCAGTAATAACTAATGTCTCGATTAACATTTGCCGAATTAACAATTAGTTGACTCACTAAACTCTTCAGTTCGCATCTGCAGAAAGGGCTTCACGAATTGATGTTTGAGAGAACAAACGACTTCGGTGGGGGTTCAGAAAGCCCCTTTGTAAAACCGTCCGAGAGTAATGTGAACCTCAGCTCAATCAGTCTGGGCTCTGAGGGTTTTAAAAGGAATCACTTTAACGGTACCCTAAAGGGCGATGGTGAGTGGGTATGGAAATACAAGATAAGTAAATTGTAGTTTAGAAAATTGCCAAACATTGATTCTTCAAATCTTTCATTTTTATGTTGTAGCAATAGCTCTTCTGATTTTTTAATTGAGCAAGACATAAATTTTGATTGTCTTTGTCTTTAATGAGATAGCAAAATGACTCTTGGTTTTTTGCTGTAGCTAAACAGAAGTACTTTCTATCTTGGTCTTGAATATTGTAGCAATGGGATTCATTAGCTAAAACATCGAGACATGAAATTGAAAACAAAATTCCAAGGAACCAAGTCTGATTTGTTTTTGTCATGGGCAGTCAC
>JAJTGE010000094.1 GCA_021298555.1 Oxalobacteraceae bacterium | reverse complement strand
TCGATCAAGAAAAAACTCGCAACTGACAAAACCTGGTACTCAACACGCTTGGCACAAATCAAGGGCGTAACCGAAGAGACCACGACCGGCGTGCATCGTTTGTATCAGATGCATAAAGAAGGCAAATTGGCTTTCCCAGCAATTAACGTTAATGATTCCGTCACCAAATCGAAATTCGACAACCTTTACGGTTGCCGTGAATCGCTGGTTGATGCCATCAAACGTGCTACCGATGTCATGATCGCAGGCAAGGTTGCTGTGGTTGCTGGTTATGGCGACGTAGGTAAAGGTTCGGCACAGGCGCTACGTGCATTGTCAGCTCAAGTGTGGGTTACAGAAATTGATCCGATTTGTGCGTTACAAGCAGCGATGGAAGGCTATCGTGTGGTAACCATGGATTACGCAGCAGAACATGCTGACATCTTTGTTACAGCTACAGGTAACTATCATGTGATTACTATTGAACACATGAAGAAGATGAAAGATCAGGCCATCGTTTGTAATATTGGGCACTTTGACAATGAGATTGAAGTTGTCGCACTCAAGCAATACGAGTGGGAAAATATCAAGCCTCAGGTTGATCACGTGATTTTCCCGAATGGCAAACGTATCATTTTGCTAGCTGAAGGTCGTCTGGTAAATCTGGGTTGCGGTACTGGCCATCCTTCATATGTGATGAGCTCGTCCTTTGCAAATCAGACGATTGCGCAGATGGAGTTGTTTATGCACACGAAAAACTATCCTATAGGCGTTTACACGTTGCCTAAGCACTTGGATGAAAAAGTCGCGCGTCTGCAACTGAAAACACTCAATGCTCAGTTGAGTGAGTTGAGTCATGAGCAAGCCGCCTATATCGGCGTCAAGCCAGAGGGCCCATTCAAGCCTGAGCATTACCGTTATTGATAACCTGATTGTTTTTGGGTCATCGACTCGGTTTTGTGGGATATAACAAACTCCGCCTGTTACTTAGTAACAGGCGGGTTTGCCCTTAACCCGCATTAATTAATCCTTCAGATCATGCGGCTGCTTTTATTGTGGCTAATTAACACGCTGGCATTGTTCACCATTCCGCTACTGGTGGAGACGGTGCATATCGACAGTTTTTCCACGGCGTTGGTGGCATCGCTCGTACTTGGGCTAGTGAACACCTTGGTACGCCCCATTCTTTTTATCCTTACTTTGCCAGTCACATTTCTCACATTAGGATTATTTATTTTTGTGATTAATGGCCTGATGTTTTGGGCTGTGGCTGATTTTGTCAAAGGTTTTCAAGTGGATAATTTTGGATCTGCGATGTTGGGAGCCCTCACCTACAGCGTCGTTTCATGGGTTTTATCTACGCTACTTATTCGAGATTAAATGATCGTGCCAACTATAGATTCTAGTCAGCATTTCAGCGTCGAATTTTTTCCGCCGAAAACAGTAGAAGGTGCAGACAAACTACGCGCCACACGTCAATCATTAGCACAACTAAAGCCTGAGTATTTTTCGGTAACTTTTGGCGCTGGCGGTTCTACCCAAGCCGGTACACGCGATACGGTTTTTGAAATTCAAAAAGAGGGTTACGTTGCTGCGCCGCATATCTCTTGCATAGGTCGGTCGCGAACGGACTTGCGTGAAATTTTATCGGAATACAAATCATCAGGGATACGCCGACTAGTTGCTTTGCGTGGTGATCTACCTAGTGGATTTGGCGGCTCATCAGGCGACTTTAGTCATGCCAATGAATTGATAGAATTTATTCGTGCCGAAAGCGGTGACTGGTTTCATATTGAAACGGCCGCTTATCCTGAGATGCACCCGCAGGCAAAGTCACCACACGATGATTTACAAAATTTCGCGCGCAAAGTAAAAGCAGGTGCCAACTCTGCTATCACCCAGTATTTTTATAATGCAGATGCGTATTTCCGGTTTGTAGACGATGCACAAAAAATCGGTGCTGATGTACCTGTGGTCGCGGGCATCATGCCCATTACTAATTACACTCAACTCATGCGTTTTTCTGAAATGTGTGGTGCAGAAATACCTCGCTGGGTACGCCTTAAGTTAGCCAGCTTTGGTGATGACAGTGCATCCATCCGTGCCTTTGGTTTGGATGTCGTCACCTCGCTGTGTCAGCGTTTACTTGACGGTGGTGCACCCAGCCTGCATTTTTATTCACTTAATCAGGCAGGGCCTACGCTCGCGATTTGTCAGCAACTTCGATATTGAGGTAACCCAGTTGCGTCACTGTGTAGCAGTGGTTATGCATGTTGTTGGTTAGTCAGTAATGATGTAGTCCAGTGCAATGTCGTGGGCTTCAGTAGCGAACTGCCTGCGGGTCACTGCATAAGCTATTCCTACTGCTGTGGGCCTTGGCGATTGAGCCAGCGTGCGATCAAAATAACCGCCGCCATAGCCTAATCGAAACCCTTCATCATTGAATCCCAGGCAGGGGGCGAGTACGACTTCAGGTTGAATAATCTGTTCGTGCAGCGCGGGTGCCATCGTTCCGCTGGCATCGCGCTTTAACGATTCGCCAGGTAGCCAGCGAACGTAGATCAGTGGTTGATTTTTTTCTACCACCACAGGCATGGCGAGAGTGATGCCGCGTGAGTCCAGGCTTTCATACAGAGATAAAAGTTCGGGCTCGCCCGACATGGCTATGTAAGCGCCTAGCGATGCCGGCTGATACTTGGTGAGCCAGTCGGACAGTCGCTGCAAAATACGTGCATCAGCCTGCGACTTTTCTAGCTCACTCATGCTGCGACGGGCAGCAATCAGCTGCTGGCGTAATTCCACTTTATTTATCGGGGTTTGCATCACGAAAATAGCCGCTTTCGTTCCTATGGTTAGAAGAACTGCATGGTATTCTAAGAGATATAAATGAATGACACCAATTGCTGTTATGTCCCTTCACTTTTTACAGATTTTTTACTAGTAACTCATACATGAAAATTTCGGATGTTTCGATAACGCTTGCGCTATATCGTTTTTTTGCGGCTACTAGATCTCATCTTCTTGTGGCCTTGCTGGTCATTATATTGACGCCATTTGCGCAGGGTGCAGGCCATATCAAGCGCGCCATGTTGGTGGGAGGCGGCGCAGATGCTGATTTCATCATGTTGCGTGATGCTTCTGCCCGCGGAGATATGGGCGAATCCGGCCGACTAGCTGCTCGTTTAACGGACTATCCGATTCAATCATATGTAGAGTATTACCGTTTATATCCGCGGCTGGTATCGACGCCCGAGGGCGAAATTCGCAATTACCTCAATCGTTATGACGGTACAGCCATTGCCGATCGTTTGCGAAATGACTGGCTGCTGATTTTAGGACGTGCACGAGACTGGCGATTATTTGACGAGCAATACCCGCTGTTCGTTTTGAATGATGATTTACAGGTCAAGTGCTACGCACTTTCATCGCGTATTGCCAAAGGCGAGAATGTCGTCAAAGCAGCGCGTGAGTTACTGGTTCAACCCAAGGGCTACGGCGAAGCCTGTGTCGATTTAATTCATCGGCTGTATCAGGATAAACAATTCAGTGATGCCGATATGTGGCGTCAAATTCGTCTGGCAGCAGAATATGGTGCCAGTACTATCGCACGACGCATTGCCTATTTCATTGATGTCAGTGAGCGTCAAATCCTGCCCGCCATTGAAAAACCTTCTGCTGTACTTGAGCGGGGTGCAGCTGGTTCGCAGGCTGTACGCGAATTATTCATCATCGCTTTAGGTCGGGTTGCAAAAGATAATCTAGACAAAGCTGAACGCGCGCTGCATAAATCATTATTCCGATTGAGTCATGAAGAGCAGTCTCAGGTTTGGGCGCAATTAGCTTTACCTGCCTCGATTGCGCTTTCAAAAGATGCAGTAAATTTTTGGCGTAAGACATGGGATGCCACTTTGTCACCGGACGGCTATCAGTGGCGTGCCCGCGCAGCATTGCGTGATGGTGACTGGGGTATGGTGGCGCGTGCTATCGACAGCATGCCGCGCGAGCTACAGAAAGACGCTGCATGGATATATTGGCGTGGCCGAGCACATCTTGCACAGAATCACACAGACGATGCACAAAAATTATTTCTGACTATCGCAAGCCAGCATACTTTTTATGGACTCTTAGCCGCTGAGGAATTGGGCCAAAAACTTATCGTACCTCCTAGGCCTCAGGTACCGACGTCAGAAGAAATGTCTGAAGCGATGGCAAATAATGGTTTTCGCAACTCATTAAAATTCCTAGACCTTGAGTTACGCTTTGAAGGAAACCGCGAATGGAATTGGCAGTTACGTAAACTTAGCGAACGTCAATTATTAGCGGCGGGAGAATTTGCTCGTCAGAGTGGTGTCCTAGACCGTATGGTCACCACAGCTGACAGAGCCAAGGTGGAATTAGATTTCACCCAACGCTATCCTTCGCCGCATGACGACATCATGCAAACAGCGATACAGCCGCTGGGTTTGGACAAAGCATGGGTGTATGGGTTAATTCGTCAAGAGTCGCGTTTTGTAAAAGCAGCGCGTTCTAGCGTTGGTGCTTCAGGTTTAATGCAAATCATGCCGGCAACGGCAAACTATGTGGCTCGTAAAATAGGCATGGCAGGTTTTTCATTGAGTAATTTAAACGATACGCGCACCAATATCACTCTTGGAACTCAGTATCTCAATATGGTGTTGAACAGTCTTGGCGGTTCACAAACGCTGGCAACAGCAGCATACAACGCTGGACCAAGTCGACCCCGACTTTGGAGGGCGACACTTGATAAGTCTATCGAAGGTGCAATTTTTGCAGAGACTATTCCGTTTTCAGAAACTCGCGGGTATGTGAAAAATGTACTTGCCAATGCGACGTGCTATTCAGCCATGTTTGACACCAAGTCGCCGTCGCTGAAATCACGTTTAGGCATCGTATCGCCGCGCGATGCCATGCTCAATGAAATTACTGATTTACCGTGAGATAGGACAGATGCGACACGAATCTATTATTGTTATCGGCGGTAGCGGATTTATAGGCTCTCATGTAGTTGCGCAGCTCGTTGCTTCGGGTCGTCGCGTTATTGTGCCTACGCGCAGATCGGCGCGTGCTCGCCACTTGCTGGTTTTGCCGACCGTGCAATTGGTTGAAATGGATGTCTTTGATCCTCTAGCGTTAAATCGCCAGGTTGGACGTGCTGATGCAGTGATTAATTTGGTAGGCGTGCTGCATTCGTCGCCTGGAAACCCCTGGGGTCCGGCGTTTGAGCGTGCGCATGTGGAATTACCTCGCCGCATAATCGCAGCGTGTCAGAGCCAGGGCATCAAGCGCTGTCTTCATATGAGTGCATTAGGTGCAGACGAGCATGGCCCATCCATGTATCAGCGCTCGAAAGCCATGGGTGAAAAAATTATGTTTGAGGCGACTGGCCTTGAAGTCACCTCCTTTCGTCCATCGGTAGTGTTTGGTCCGGAAGATAATTTTCTAAATATGTTTGCCAAGCTTCAGTCGCTATTGCCGGTTTTGGCTTTGGGCGGCGTAAGTGCAAAATTCCAACCGGTGTTTGTAGGCGATGTTGCAAAGGCCTTTGTGCAAGCACTTGATCATCCTAAGACTATAGGCCAGACCTATGAATTAGTCGGCCCGCATGTCTACACCATGAAAGAATTACTACATCTGACAGGTACTTACAGTGGACACGCTCGTCCAGTTATAGGTCTGCCAGACAAA
>JAJTGE010000093.1 GCA_021298555.1 Oxalobacteraceae bacterium | reverse complement strand
GTGATTTTTTCTACGCGGCCGGTCTCGAGTAGTTGGCCGCTAATGACTTTGCAGCGGCAGGTGCCACAGCGTCCAGACATGCAGCTGTATGAGATAGGCACGTCATTGGCGCGCAGGGCCTCCAGCAAATTGGCGCCCGGCGATACATTCAGTACTCGATCTAGCGGATGGACAACGAGCTCCATAGTCTCCACGTTTTTTATTTAATTTAACGAGGAGTATAAGAAGTCGATCAAAATTACGATATAGAATTAACTGAATTCATTAAATTCATAATTTGAATACTGCTCCATGAATCTCCAGGATATTGATCTAAATTTGTTAGTAATTTTTAAACAGTTGCTGCAAGAGCGACGGGTGTCGACCGTGGCAGTCAATCTTGGTCTGACTCAGCCTACGGTCAGCAACGCGCTCAATCGCTTGCGCCTGCAATTGGGTGATGAATTATTCCTGCGCACCTCTAAGGGAATGGAGCCCACAGCATATGCGATGCAATTAGCCGAACCTATAGGCTATGCACTGGCCGCGATACAAGAAACGCTCAACCAAACCACGCGGTTTGATCCGCTTACAAGTCAGCGTAAATTTGTCGTTGGTATGAGTGATATCGGCGAGATTTATTTTCTGCCCAAGCTGATGAAGCTACTGGCTGAGATTGCACCGGGAATTTCGTTGTCAACCTTCAGAACAACGGGTGCAGGACTGGCTGACGATATGGAAGCCGGACGAGTAGATATTTCCATAGGCTGGTTGCCGCATTTGAAATCAGGTTTTTTTCAACAGCGACTTTTTGTACAGCAGCATGTGGGCATGTTTAGGCGAGGACACGTACTGGATAAAACATCACCGCTTAGTCGTGATGAATTTGAGCAGGCTGACCATGTGGTTGTATCGGCTGCAGGTACGGGCCATGCCTCGGTGGATGCTGCTATAGGAAAACTGGGTGTGAAACGCAAAATCGTGCTGACAGTGCCACATTTTGTAGCTATTGGCCATATTTTATCGACCACGGATATGGTTGCTACTGTTCCTGAAAGATTTGCACGCTATTGCGCTGATCCGTTTAATCTTTGCTACACCGCATTGCCATTAAAACTGCCAGAGATAGGTATCAATATGTTTTGGCATTCGCGATTCCATAAAGAACCGGGGAATCAGTGGCTGCGTAGTTTGGTGTTTGAGAATTTTAGTGATTAATACGCACTAAAAATTGTAACGAGCCTGCTAGTCAGTAAGTTAGGCTGCTGACACAATTAGTAAGTCACTTTTGAATAACCAACGCCTTACAGCCAATTTCCCCACAGCGTCTGCAGTTTTTCCTGCTCTAGCAGTTGGCTATGTTGATTTGTTGGCATAGATGACAGCGCTGACTCGCCCCCGGCTACATCGACGCTTGAATTCAGCGCAGCATCAAGTGCGGCGTGGATAGGTGTATCGACCGTACTCGATAAAACATCATCCAAGCGCAGGGTAAGGGTTGGTAATGTCTTTGCGTTAGCCAATGGAGAAGTCTCATTGGTGACAGATTTTTCTGTAGCTAGAACGGCCGTATTTTTAGTAAGAGAAGTGTTTGCTGTGCGATCATTAGAAAACCACACATCCGCCATGGTATGTGATCGGCCATCAGCAGTAGTGAACGATCCCATCAGGCCTATGAGATTACCATTGTCGACAGTAGTAGCAGCCTGAGACTTGAGAGATAACGACGTAATGCCTGCATCTGTAAGTTTCGTGAGTTCGCCAGCATCAGCAATGCCATTACTATTTTTATCGCGCCAGACAAGTAGTGATGAAAAAGCGACGTCGTGTTTGTCGATGATGCCATCCAGTTGGCTGTCCAGAGCAGCGAGTGCTTCGTAGCCTGTTTTGGCCAGTCGCCCGTTCGGCAAACGTGTACCTTCACCAAAAAGTTCACCACCATGATTAATGCTACCGTCACGATTTAAATCGCGAACTAGCAAAGCATCATGGGGAGCTATCCAACCAGTGCGCTCTTTGTCACCGTCATTATTAACGTCGAATGTGACACCGCTGCTCGAGGCTAGCGTTTGAATTCCATCTTTCGTTAAATCGAGCACCAATGGTGAAATAAAAGCTTTTTTCTGCGCAGCGGTCCAGCCTATTATTTTGTCGTATGTTAGGGCAGACATTTTTTCTGCAGTGATGGCCTCAATTTGAGCCAGAGACATTGCCGCGACTTGTTTAGACGAGAGCGCACTCAAATCACTGGTGTCCATTGCGCTAATTTGCGAAGGCAGTAACTGTTTAATTTGCGTAACAGAGAGTGCAGAAATTTGGCGTGAAGTCAGTGAAGCTACTTGTGCATCAGTCAAGGACTGCAATTGACCCGAAGTGAGTTTTACAATCTGCGATGTATCGAGCATATTGATACGCTCACCGAGTGCAGCGATGCGATCGCTCGGTACTTTGGCTAATTGTGTGGTGGATATAAACGGTAATTGAGCATCTGTTAAGGCACTGAATTGATCAGTGGTCAAGCTAGCGACTTGCGTGGGTGTCAAAGCTTGTAAATTCATCGCCGACAGTGCTTGCAGCTGAGTCGTGCCCAAAGCGGTTAGCTGATCTGTGGATATGACTTTGATTTGTTTGGGAACCAAAGAACGTAATTGCCGCGATGTCAGTGCACTAAATTGTGTAGCCGAAAAGCCCTTGATCTGTGCTGGTAGCATCGCACGCACTTGTTCGAGATTGATTGCGGCAATATCTTCCGTATTGAAAGTGGCGATCTGGCTTGAGGTAAGTACTTTGATCTGAGTTGTGCTTATACCTTGAAGCTGAGCCGTAGTAAGCTCTGAAAAAAGTTCGGTTCCTAGTGCTGCCAGCTGACGTTTGGATAGGCGCTCAATGTTGTCTGCTGAGATACTTTGCAGAGCAATCGGGTCAAGTGCAGATATTTGTTTTGGCAATAGCGATTTAATAGCCACGCTACCGATCTGTTTTAGTTGGCCACCATTTAGTTCAGCTATCTGTGCTGTGGTCATGGCAACCCACTGAGGTGACGTCAATCCATTAAGTGCGGTTGGAGTAATGGCTCCTATAGAGGCGACTTCGAGGGCAGCTATTTGTGCTGGAAGAAATGCAGACAATTGTTTGGAGGTCATCGTAGCTATTTGATCCGATGACAGTGCTTGCAACTGACTAGTTTTGAATGAGCGTAGCTGTTTGCTGGATAGACTTAGTAGCTGGTTGTTAGTTAATGCCTCAATATCTTCATTTGTAAGCGAGCGTATTTGGTTGGAGGTATATTCCCTTATCTCTTCATTCACCAAAATTTTATCGGCAATATACTGCGCTACTGCAGTGGGCAGGGCTGCCAGCTGATCTGCAGTTAGTAAATCCAGCTCATCCTTGGTAAACGCACGAATATCATTGATATCGAGCGTACCTAGCTGCGTACTTGTAAGTGACTGTAGCTGTGTACTCGTGAGCGCAGCCAGTTGCTGTGTGGTGAAAGCATTGAACTGAGTTGCTGAAAGAGAAGGCAATTGAACCGTAGTTAGTGCTTGTACCAGTAACGTTGGTAGGCCTGTAATTTTTTCATTACTCATCACTGCAAGCTGAGCTGTACTTAATGAGATTAGCTGGTCAGGTAGTAAAGCAGCAATTTGTGACGCAGTAAATGCGCCAAATTGTGGAGCAGTAAGGCTGTTAAGCTGGGTTGTACTAAGACTTCTTATGTCATCTGCATCAATTCCTTGCAGCTGGCTAGTAGAAAGCCCTTTTAGTACATCTGTGGAGAGTGCGCCAATATCAGATGAATCTAGCGCACTAAACTGTGAGGGTGTTAGCGCCGTTGATTGTGCTAGGGTCAATACGCTGATTTGCTGGGGCGTGAGATACGCAATACGAGTATCCATCGCACCAACCAGTTGGTTGGTGGTAAGCGATGCTACGACTGAGGTTGAAAGCACTGTAACCTGTAACGATGACAGCGCGGCTATTTTGCTACCTATGCCCATCACCATTTGGTTAGAGGTTAGCGCAGCAACAGCTGAGGAAGAAAAAGCTCTGACTTGGGCGCTCGTAAGATTTGCCAAAAACGAGGTAGACAAATGGGAAGCATCCGCCGCTTCGATTGCTGCAATTTGTTCGGCAGTAAACAGCAATGCTTGTTGAGGCGTCAGGATTGATGCTTCCAAGGGTGTGAGAGCTGCAATCTGAGCTGTCGTCAGAGCTAAGCCAGCACTATTTAAGCCGCTAAAGCTGAGGCTATAGGCGCTTGCAAGGCTGTTGCCCGAGGTATCCTTGATCGATCCAGCAGGAACGCTCAATACATAGCTGGTCCCAGCGACTAGGTTTGCCGTCGGATCTATCGATAACTTAGAGCCAGAAATACTCACCCGTGCGGACGTGGTGACGTCAAAACTTTCAACCGTCTCGCCGGTCGCTGTTTTGAGAAGTATAGTCCCGGTACCTTTTGCGATGGACTCGTTGAAGGTAACGTTTAAAAAGGCCTTGTCGAGCTCAGCAGTGCCGCTGTTAGATGGGTCGCTCGACTGCACCGTCGGTGGAGTAGTGTCTGCTGCGACAGGCGGTGTGATAGCGTTACCAGGACTTGTTAATGTCGCTTGGCTTGTATCGGAGTGATACGAAATTCCGTTAACGTTAAGCTTGGTCACCTTGACCGCAAACGCGTCACTGCCGTCCTTGATAAATTTAAGGTTAACTAAAGGGGTGGTAGCAGGGATGGGCGCGTTAAACGACGACGAGAATCCCGATACCATCAGCACACCCTTACTCACAGAGGTATCGTTAACAGCAGTTACTCCCGGAAAGTCGAAACTGGTGTTTGCCAGTTTGACTAACGTCGGATCAAATGTTATTGCAAAATCATACGATTCGTAACCCTTACTGGGGAGTTTGTTAGGGTCAAGGCGGATCGTTAGATCATAACCAACGCTGGTTTTTGAAAAGCTCGAAAGTAACAAAATTTACCTTTCAGGACTGCTTAAATTTCGAGTAAAAGATTGGTCATTACTGACCATAATCGCCTCGACGAAAGAATATTTCTTTGCGCTGTAGATGCCAATTTCGACATCAGATCCAACCGGAATATTCATATCTTTCCTCAGGGCAGCGAGTGAAGGAATTCGACAGTCCGGTTTGAAGTTTCAGAATTATAAAATTTACTTACAACTGGATCTGTATCAGGGATCACACCAGAAGCATATTTCAGTGCAATCAAGTTATTAGTTGCAGCTAAAGCAGCATCAGCAATATGCCCTTGGTTTCTCCATCGATGAAAGCATATCCAAAAACCTCAGTTGCCAAAATGTAGTTGAATCTCATTTAAGGCATCAACGACAGGGGTATCTATTTTTGCTCATTAGGAGTGTTATTTGTATAGCGCCACCCTCAATACCTCGGCTAACTTGCAGGATTAATTCGTATGAGCAGATGTTCTGTCACCGTAACACCGGCTATAAAAGTTTCACTCACCGTACTAGGACTTTCGAGACATCACGTCTTAATCGCTGTATTCTCCATTTCACGCTAAGTATATATACGTTCTGCCTCGGCATTCTCTGTTTCGAGTTCTATCATGAACTTCAATTTAGGCAGGTGACCCGCGTTAAATGTTGATCCCTTGATGGGGGCGCGTGGTATTGAAGTGAATGCGCCATTGCTCTATGAGTACCTTGGCTTCACCTAGGCTATAGAACAACTCGCCATTGAGCCATTGATCCCTG
>JAJTGE010000092.1 GCA_021298555.1 Oxalobacteraceae bacterium | reverse complement strand
CAACAACAACGATATATGGAATTTTTTGCAATGAATGCTCACGTATTTTATAGGTTATTTTCTCATTGCGCAAATCAGTATGCACTCTAAACCCTTGTTTTTTCAGGTTTTGCTCAAGATTTCGCGCATAGTCAGCCTGCCCGTCAGAAATGTTCAAAATGCTAACCTGGCTTGGAGCCAACCAAACAGGCAGAGCACCGGCGTGATTTTCTATCAACATGCCTATGAAACGCTCTAGGGACCCCAGAATTGCCCTATGGAGCATTACAGGCACTTTGCGGCTGTTATCTTCGGCCGCGTACTCTGCATCAAGCCGCACTGGCATGGAGAAATCTACTTGTATCGTGCCGCACTGCCAGGCACGAC
This sequence comes from Oxalobacteraceae bacterium, assembly GCA_021298555.1. GTDB lineage: Bacteria > Pseudomonadota > Gammaproteobacteria > Burkholderiales > Burkholderiaceae_D > Pernthalerella. The sequence goes on along the minus strand of JAJTGE010000092.1, from coordinate 6,861 downwards.
CAATAGCGTCTTTTAGGGTGTATTCAATTTTAGGGCCGTAAAAAGCCCCCTCACCCGGTGAAATCTCGTAACTGCAACCGGAACGTTCTAGCGAGGTAATTAAAGCTTTTTCTGCTTTGTCCCATAAATCGTCGGAACCCACGCGCTTTTCGGGGCGAGTCGCGACCTTGTAAATGACTTCGTCAAATCCAAAGTCGCGGTAAACCTTCTGCAAAAGCGCTGTGAAGTCCACGCACTCATCCAAGATTTGATCTTCGGTACAGAAAATATGGCCGTCATCTTGAGTAAAACCACGCACGCGCATCATGCCGTGCAGCGAACCCGAAGGTTCATTTCTGTGACACTGACCAAACTCGCCATAACGCAAGGGAAGTTCGCGATAGGAATGCAGATTCGATTTAAAAATCTGCACATGACCCGGGCAATTCATCGGCTTTAACGCGTAGTGCCGGTTCTCCGAATCCGTGGTGAACATGTTGTCTTTGTAGTTATCCCAGTGGCCGGATTTTTCCCACAGGGTGCGGTCAAGAATTTGTGGTGCCTTCACTTCTTGGTAGCCATTGTCTTGGTAAACGTGGCGCATGTATTGTTCCACCTGCTGCCATACGGTCCATCCTTTGGGATGCCAAAAAATAAGGCCCGGTGCTTCATCCTGAAAATGAAACAAATCAAGCGCTTTACCTAATTTGCGATGATCACGCTTCTCAGCTTCTTCGAGCATGTGCAGATAAGCATCTTGCTCTTCTTTCTTGGCCCAGGCTGTGCCGTAGATACGTTGCAGCATTTCGTTTTTTGAATCGCCGCGCCAATAGGCTCCGGCTAATTTCATTAACTTAAACACCTTGAGCTTGCCCGTCGTAGGCACATGCGGGCCGCGACACAGATCGGTAAATTTACCTTCGCTATACAAAGATACATCCTCACCGGCGGGAATAGACGAAATACACTACCTTGCGCTCTACTGGCTCATCTTTTTTGACCAGTTCAGCCATCTTTTTTTCTATGGCCTGAAGGTCTTCGGGAGTAAACGGTCGCTTGTATGAAAAATCATAGTAAAACCCGTTGTCCACTACCGGCCCTATCGTTACCTGGGCATCTGGGAAAAGTTCTTTAACTGCATAGGCCAGTAAATGAGCTGTGGAGTGACGTATAACATCCAAGCCTTCCGCATCTTTGTCAGTAACGATAGCGAGGTTGACATCGTGATCAATCAGATGCGAGGTATCTACCAAATTGCCGTCTACCTTGCCTGCAAGCGCAGCCTTGGCCAAGCCAGCGCCTATAGAGGCAGCCACTTCGGCCACCGTCACCGGTGCTTCAAACTCGCGCTGTGAGCCGTCGGGAAGTCGAATGGAAATCATAAGTGTTCTCCTGCAAAGAATCGCCCGATAGTGGGCACAAAAAAACGCGGGCTAGCCGCGTTTTTCTCACTGCATAGTAAAACCGAGAAACGGACTAGAGGACCATGAGATGGATCGAACTACTAGTTCGCGGTGTCATAACCATGATGCCTTTCTCGCTCTTACAAAAAATTCCTGATTTGGATGTGTTGGTAGGCACGATTGGACTCGAACCAACGACCCCTACCATGTCAAGGTAGTGCTCTAACCAGCTGAGCTACGCGCCTAAAGTGGCCGAATTATAGCCAGCTTTGAATCTTTCTGCCAGTCTCGTGGAACAGATATGCGGGAAAACCTAGGTAAATGCTGATTTATTATGAATTTTATGGTGAGCCAGCGCAGCTGTGCGACCCGGGATCGTTTCAATCAAAGGGTTAGCTTTGATTAGTTACTCGAGTAACGACTCGCTTTTATTTATTCAGTGCTTCATTAGTTTTATGGCATGTTAGTACTCGAGCCGTACATCAAATTGTCTCCAGCGCAGGCATGTCAAGCCACATTTAGTTTCTTCTCACCTCAAGCACGCCCTTAACGTCACGAATCACTGCCAATGCTCGCTGCAGCTGGGCCGTTGACGCAATCTCACCCGTAAACGACATGAATGCCTGACCTTTGCTGCTGCGGGTCGATACACCAATGACGTTAATTTTTTCACGTAAAAAAATATCTGAAATATCGCGCAGCAGACCTTGTCTGTCAGCAGCCTGCACAAACACGTCGACTGGATACACAGTATCCGTGGTCAATGTGCCCCACTCTGTTTGCACCATGCGCTCTGGTGCGCGCAAACACATTTGCGAAAAATTTTTACAAAGGGTGCGATGGATGGAAATACCCTTACCGCGAGTGATAAATCCTACGATAGGATCTGGTGGCGCCGGCTTGCAGCAACTTGCCACACTAGTCAACAAGCCACTGGTACCCAAAACTAACACGCCTGACTTGGCACCCTGAGTCACACTCGAGGCTTTGCTTTTGCGCGTCAGTACAGCATCCTCTAAGGCTAGCGCTTTGCTGACATCATTCACACGCAAAGCTTGCTCTATCAATCTCAGGCTCAATCTATCGTTGCCCACAGCCAGCAATAACTCATCGAGCTTTTGAAAACCTAGCTTGTGTGCCAGATCTTCTAGATTGACCGCTGTCTTGCCCTCACGCTGCAAGGTTTTTTCCAACACGGTACGGCCACGTGACAGAGTCTCTTGTTCTTCAATCGCATTAAACCATGCACGGATTTTTGCGCGTGTACGTTGACTCGCCGTATAACCATCGGCCAACCAATCACGCGACGGACCTGCTGCACCGGAAGCGGCTGCTTCACCTTTTGCCGTAATAATTTCTACTGTCTGAGCATTTTTCAACGGCGTGTTTAATGGCACCATCGTGCCGTTAATTTTTGCTCCGCGACAGCGATGCCCTATATCGCTATGCAGGTGATACGCAAAATCAATCGGCGTTGCCCCCGCTGGTAATTCAATCACACGTGCCTGCGGTGTCATGACATAAATACGATCATTGAGTGATGCCGACTTTAATTGCTCTACCCACTGACGATCACTTTCACCCTCACCAACCACCGTATCTGCCACTTCACTCTTCCACGTTAGTAGCTGTCGTAGCCAGGCAATTTTTTCATCATATTTTTGATCAGCGGATCCACCAGTGCCTTCCTTGTAGCGCCAGTGCGCCGCCACACCGTATTCAGCGAATCGATGCATATCCTGAGTACGTATTTGCACCTCCAGCGTGCGGCCATCATCAGCCTGCACTATCGTGTGCAGCGACTGATATCCATTGGATTTTGGGCGTGCAATGTAATCATCGAACTCTTCAGTAACCGGCGTCCAAATGTTATGAACGATCGACAAAACGGCATAGCAGGTTTTTACATCTTCAACGATGACGCGAAATGCGCGCACATCATGCAAGCGGGAAAAATCAATATCCTTACCCTGCATCTTGTTCCAAATACTAAAGATATGTTTAGGCCTTCCATATACCTCTGCTTTAATACCCGCCATGGCCAACTCTGATTTGAGTCTGACGATTGATTCCTCTACAAAGCTTTCTCTTTCAACGCGACGTTCTTCCAGCATGCGTGCAATTTTTTTATAACCTGCAGGATCACTAAAACGAAACGATAAATCTTCTAACTCCCACTTGAGCTGCCACACACCGAGTCGATTGGCTAACGGAGCGTACAGATCAAATGTCTCGCGTGCATAGCGCAGAGTCATATCGTTTTCAAGCTTACAGTCTGCAAAATAACGTAGTGTCGTTAATCGCGAAGCAAGACGAACTAACACCACGCGCATATCCGTAGCCATTGCCAAGGTCATTTTGCGTAGCGTCTCAAGCTGAGTCGCTGCACTATGTTTACCCTTACCAGCTTCTTTATGAACAATCACACCTTCATGCAGACGCATCAACTGCCGTATACCAGTCACCATGTTGGCAACCTCGGTACCAAAGTGCGATTCAATTAATTGTGCGCGTGCCTCATCGAAAACAACTAACTCAAATAATATGCCCGCAATGCGAGTATCGGCATCCGTTCTAAGCCCCGCTAGAGCAGATACAACGCCGCGTGAAAAACCCAAGGCATCTTGTCCGGTAGTTACCTGACGATTAGCATACGATTCACGCACGAATTCCTGAGCATCGAGTAAGCGTGCGCCATCCTCAGGCCGTAAACCTGCAATCAATGCTTCATTACCTTCAGTAACGAGGGTTGTTGACACCATGACGAAAAATTTATCTGTCAGCTTTTAGTAGACGTATTGCCAGCGCACTAAACGCTATCTTTACGAAAGAAAAAATTTGCGTGCAATTGCAATCTGATCTGGATGTACAAACGTTGGTGCATGGCCTATGCTCGGCAATTCAACCAGTTGTGCTTTGGGGCCACGCTCCGTCATCTGCTTAGCCGTCTCAGGCGTAAGTAAATCTGATTCTGTACCGCGCACCAATAGTACAGGGCAGCGTATTGCATCATAGGCCAACCACAAAGCTGCTTCGCCCTTAATGACGCTTCCCTCTGTCATACTTTCAAAAGCTTTCGCAATCGACGGATCATAATGTCGACGCCATGAGCCATCGGTCTCCTGGCGTAGTACATCACTGGCTAGTTTGTGCCATTGTTCATTTGTATGCGGGCCAAATGAAGCCGAAACCGTGCGTATGTACGCTTCACCCTCTTCAAAACTCGCAAAACGTCTATCCAAACCCAGATACGCTGCAATGCGCAGTAGTGCAGAATAATTTAATGTGGGTCCTACATCATTCATTATCATTTTGCGTATCGGCGATTCAGGTAGTCCTGCCAAACCCATACCGATCAACGCTCCCATCGATGTACCAAACCAGTCCACGTTTGACACATCAAGCCGAGCTACCAGGGTCACCATGTCACTCACATACTGGGGCACCGCATACAACTGTGGATTTTTAAGCCACGACGATCGCCCGCGCCCCACCACGTCCGGACAAATCACGCGATAGCGGTCACATAAAGCACTCGCGAGATCATCAAAATCATCTGACACCCGCGAAACGCCATGAACACAGATCAGAACCTCGGGATTATGCGGATCGCCCCATTCCTTGTAGGCCATGTGATGCAGACCCATAGGCGACAAACACTGCACAGTTTTAATTTGCGGTAGGCTCATTTGGCGACGCTCCAGAATTAGTGATCAAAACATCATTTTACTGGCCTCTGGCCTTACAATCCTGGCCTGACCATTATCTTTAAAGAGGAAAAAATGCAGAATCGCTCGCTGTCAGGTAAGACGGCTTTAGTTACCGGTTCAACCTCGGGCATAGGTCTGGGCATTGCTCAGGCTCTTGCTGCTCAGGGTGCTCATATTTTGTTTAACGGCTTTGGCGATGCTGCAGCTATTGATCAACTTCAAAAAGATACTGCTCAACAGTATGGCGTACGCACAGGGTACAGCGGCGCTGATATGTCTAAGCCGGCTGAGATTGCGCAGATGATGAGCGAGGCCACTGAACAGTTTGGTGGAGTCGATATCTTGATCAACAACGCTGGCATACAGCATGTCGCCAAGGTTGAAGATTTCCCAATTGAACGCTGGGATGCCGTCATAGCCATCAATCTGAGTTCCGCATTTCATACTACTCGCCTGGCACTGCCCATCATGCAAAAAAATAACTGGGGCCGCATTATCAATATCGCGTCCGTGCATGGCTTGGTTGGGTCATCTGGTAAATCTGCGTATGTCGCGGCCAAACACGGGTTGATTGGTCTTACCAAAGTCACTGCATTAGAAAATGCTCAAACGGGCATTACCTGTAACGCTATTTGCCCAGGATGGGTATTGACGCCACTGGTACAAAAACAGGTTGATGCACGCGCTCATGACAAATCGCTTACGCAAGAAGCGGCAAAACGCGAACTGCTGATGGAAAAGCAGCCCTCGGGAGAATTCGTTACACCCGAACAGCTGGGAGAGCTTGCGGTATTTCTATGCAGCCCTGCCGCATCGCAGGTGCGAGGCGCTGCATGGAATATGGATGGGGGTTGGGCTGCGCAGTAATTATTAATTGCTCTACATATTTTTAGTTAGCTTTTTATAGACAGCCAAATCGGATAGCCAGAGCATTGATTTTGAGTGGCTAAGTATGAGGTTGGCTATTTGATTTTTTTTTATGGGATCTTTAATCTGCTTAATAAAGTCGAATACAGATTTTTGATTCTTATCGTGAAGCGCCACATTAAGAAAATATCTCTGTTCGCAAAGAAAAGAAACAAAATCAACATCCTCATTGATAACAGCATGCATGAGCAGGGTCTGACTATTCATATCAGGCAGGTTCATGTAGTTATTTTCCTCAAACCACTCTTCATATAATTCTCTAAACGAATCTGTTAAGCGATCACCTTCCGACTGAAAAGTATTAATATAATGATATAGCGCTGGGTTGATGGGATGGGGTGAGATGCCTGCTTTCTCGAGTAAAGGGTACAGGTGCGCATTTTGAAACTTATAGGCCATCATCGCTGCATTTTGACCAAATATATTAAGCTTATGTTTTTCAAGATCAGGGCATTGAGTTAATAAAAATTTTACCAACGCTACCCGACCTGTTTTGCAGGCATGCATAAGCACTGAATTTTCAAATTTATCTTGACTGTTAGGGCTCAATCCCAATCGGATCATGCGTATCAATAAATCCTCTGCCTGATCGGAAACAGTATCCTTATTAAAGGTAATTACTTCGATGATTCCTGTTTTGATAAAGTCTTTGATCACAGGAATATTAAAAAGTGGCGGCTGATCGAATCGGAAATTATTTTTTTCACAGCTTTTTATGACTATCTCTAATTGATTCAAATCTTTTTCAATCAGCGCAGGTTTTATACGAAGTCCAAGAGATATCGCAATTTGCATCTTAGTTCGCTCTTTTTCACGAACCGAAGGTGGTTTGCGAGTAGTTA
>JAJTGE010000091.1 GCA_021298555.1 Oxalobacteraceae bacterium | reverse complement strand
AAAGAACAAAATGCCCAGAAAAAGAAAAAACCTAGGGTGTAGGCTGCAACCGGTGGTATGTCGATATGACCACCCACCAACATTAAATCGGCTGGATCAAATACCGAAAAGAAAAAACCCTCTGCGAGTATCGCTACTAAAAAAGATGGCCACAGCACTGACATGGCTAGCCTTAACATGATCCGATCTCCTTGAGTCACATACTAGCCTAATGCTGCAAGGCTGAAATGTTTACGGTATTTTCTTGTGGCCAGCGCCAGTTACCCTGTAGCCGCCAACTACGCGCTGCGTCTTCTATTTGCACCTGCCAACGAGCACGCTCTAACATGGGCAATGCGACAGAAAACTCCCCCTGCGAACCGGGCTTGACTATGATGCGCTTATCTTTCAGAGGTACCGTGGGATGTATCAACATCAGTGTCAGTGGTGATGAATTAGTAAGACCTCGCATCTGACCCTTGAGGATGCCTGCAGCGGGATCGTAGCGTAGAGAAAATGCAAGACCCAGAGTTGCAGCGACGCGATCACGCCGCAGATCCTGATTGATAGCCTTGCCTTGTTTATAGTAGTCATCCACTACCAAGGCATCTGCGCCAGAAAATGAAACCCACATCGTTACTAAGCCAGCCACGACTACGGTAAATGGGCCCAGCATTAATAACCAAGGCCAACGATGCCCATACCAAGGGGTGATCTGGTGATCAAGTGCATCTGATATCGTCATTATTTTTTCTGGTTAGCGCGGAACAAAAAATACTGCTTTTTCTTTTAGTTGTACGTCTGGGTTATCGATATCTACCAATGTAAACCACATCGTGTTGGAACCCTTTACCCCTTGGCCTGGGCCTAGCCTAACATTCACTGGTACGGCTTTGGACTCGGTAGCTTGCAATGAAAAACCACCTGAACCTTGTAACTGTATGGTCTCTATACCGCTCACGCTAATGTGATACCTGTGTGCGCTCTCATCAGTATTCATTATCTGCAAGCGATACACGTTTTCTATCATGCCCTCTTCCACTTCACGCCCCATCGATCCACGGTCGCGTATGACATCCATTTTTACCGGAATGCGAGTAAAAAGTGCTCCGAAAAAAATACTCACAATAATAAGCAAAATACCCGTATAGATCAGTACTCGCAGGCGAAACATATGACGCAAAATTTGATCAGCCGACCAGCGATTAATCCGCGCATGATCAGTCCAAAAACGCACCAGTCCGCGCGGTGATACTATTTTATCCATCACACTATTGCATGCATCTACGCACGCACCGCAACCAATACACTCGTACTGCAAGCCTTTACGGATATCGATACCGGTAGGACAAACTTGCACGCACATTGAACAATCTATGCAGTCCCCCAATGCCTTAGCAGCTACGGGCTCATCTTTATGTCGCGCCCCGCGGGGCTCACCGCGACCCGTATCATAGGTAATGATCAGGCTATCTTTATCAAACATAGCGCTTTGAAAACGTGCATACGGACACATGTATTTACAGACTTGCTCACGCATCCAACCCGCGTTGCCGTAAGTAGCAAACGAGTAAAACGCTATCCAAAAATATTCCCAGGGACCCAGATTGAATGAAGACACTTCATACGCCAATACCGAAATCGGAGTGAAATAACCAACGAAGGTGAATCCAGTCCATAAGGCCAGCGCACCCCACATCAGATGTTTGACAAATTTTCGGATAAATTTTGCCACTGATGCTGGCTGGCGATCTAAGCGTATACGTGTACTGCGATTACCCTCAATTTTGCGCTCTATCCACATAAATATTTCGGTATATACCGTCTGCGGGCAGGCAAATCCACACCAGACACGACCAAAAATTGCAGTGAAAAGAAATAATGAATACGCACTGATAATTAACAGTGATGCAAGATAAATAAAATCCTGCGGCCATAAAACAATGCCAAAGATATAGAACTTACGTGCACCCAGATCAAATAGAACAGCTTGTCTACCATTCCATGAGAGCCACGGCAAACCATAATAAATTAATTGAGTAACCCAAACAAAAAACCAGCGCAGCGTCGCGTATCTTCCTTGGATTTCGCGCGGGTAGATTTCTTCCCGCGCTTTATACATTTTGACGACAGCAACGTCTGGTGAGGCACTGTCCATGAAAAACCTTATTTATTCGTCACAGGTAATGTCGATATATTCGACAACCCCCAAACATATGCACTAAGCACATGAATTTTTGGCTCACCAAGAAATTCAGAAAATGCTGGCATCACATTATTACGACCACCACGCAGGGTTTCCATAATGGTTGCAACACTGCCGCCATACAGCCAGGTTTTATCGGTTAAGTTCGGGGCACCCAGCGCAGGATTACCTTTACCATCTGCACCGTGACAAGCCACACACGCGGCAAACTTTTCTTTACCCACAGCGGCTTTAATAGGATCGGCAGCCGACCCCGACAAAGACACTACGTAGTGAGCTACATTTTCACTATCTTTTTCGGTACCCAATGCCGCTCCCATAGCAGGCATGATACCGTTGCGACCCTTAAGAATACTGGCCTTAATAATTTCTGGATCGCCGCCATACAACCAGTCGCTATCGGTAAGGTTCGGGTAACCCTTGTTACCACGCGCATCTGACCCATGACACTGAGCGCAGTAAGTCAGAAACAACCGCTCACCCATAGCGCGTGCTTGTGCATCACCAGCGAGTGTTTTTACATCTACCTGCTGGTATTTAGCAAACAAAGGGCCATATTCTTCATCGGCGAGTTTTAATTCATCCTCATACTGAGCTTTTGAAGCCCAACCTAATTTTCCTTCATAGGCTCCCAGACCCGGATACAAGAACAGATACGCCAAACCAAAAACTATAGTGATATAAAAAAGCCACATCCACCAGCGTGGCATAGGATTATTCAGTTCCTCCAACCCTTCGTCCCATGTATGACCGGTAGTTTCAACATGACCCTCTTTATTTACGACTGTTTTAATAGTAGATTGTGACCACAGCAGCCAGGCACATCCAAACACAGAAACAAGCGTTAAAACAGCAATATAGATTCCCCAAAATCCGCTCGTAAAATCAGCCATGATGTGGCTCCTGCAATTGGGTAGTCAGTAATTCATCGTCTGCAAAAGGCAGCATTGCAGCTTCATCAAAATCTTTTTTTCTCGCACTGCTATACGCCCAGACGACTATGCCGAGAAACGTGATCATGCATATTAGTGTGACGACACTGCGCGCATCTGAAATCCATAGTAAAAAATCCATGTTTATCTCCGTGCCTTGATGTGTATACCCAGACCTTGCAGATAAGCGACCAGCGCATCTTGTTCTGTTTTTCCTACTAACTCTTTAGGAGCGGTAGCAATTTGCTCATCGGTGTAGGGGTCGCCCAGCCGCTTGAGTGCATTTAAATGTGCAACCACAGATTGTGGATCCAGCACAGTCGTAGCTAACCAGGGATAGGCTGGCATATTCGATTCAGGAACCAGATCACGAGGATTATTCAAATGTGCACGATGCCAATCATCGCTATACCGATTACCTACTCGAGCCAAATCTGGGCCAGTGCGTTTTGAACCCCATTGAAACGGCCGGTCGTAAACAAATTCACCCGCTACTGAATAATGTCCATAGCGTTCAGTCTCTGCACGAAGAGGTCGAATCATTTGCGAATGGCAGGTGTAGCAGCCCTCGCGGATATACACATCCCTACCTGCCAAACTGAGCGGGCTGTAAACCGTGAGACCTGCTACAGGCTCTGTGGTTGATTTTTGAAAAAACAGAGGAATGATTTCAACCAGACCACCAATACTGACGACCAAAATCACCAGCAGTATCAGTAGCCATGGTTTACGTTCAATTTGATCATGAGTAAATTTCATTTATCTCTCCGTTACCTAGGCATGAGCGCCAGACAGCACAGGTATGCGGCTATCAGCCGGTTTGCTTCCGCTGACGGTCTTGTAGGTGTTGTAGGCCATGATCAGCATGCCTGCCAAATACAAAACGCCACCTGAGAGGCGTATTACATAGTAGGGAAAAGTAGCTTTCACGCTCTCAACGAAGGTATAGGTCAGGGTGCCGTCTGCATTGACTGCGCGCCACATCAATCCTTGCATGACTCCGGCAATCCACATGGAGGCGATATACAACACGATACCGATAGTCGCCACCCAGAAATGCACTTCTATAAGTCGCTTACTCCACATTTCTTTTTTTCCGGATAAACGTGGCAGCAGGTAATAGATCGACCCCATAGAGACCAAACCTACCCAACCCAGCGCACCAGAGTGAACGTGACCTACAGTCCAGTCGGTGTAGTGTGATAGTGCATTGACTGTTTTGATTGACATCATCGGACCCTCGAAGGTCGACATGCCATAAAAAGATAAAGAGACCACAAGGAATTTCAGGATGGGATCGTCGCGTAATTTATGCCACGCACCCGAGAGTGTCATGATGCCGTTGATCATGCCGCCCCAGCTAGGCGCCAACAAAATCAACGAGAACACCATACCTAGCGATTGTGCCCAATCAGGTAAGGCGGTGTAGTGCAGATGGTGCGGGCCTGCCCACATGTAGGTGAAAATCAGCGCCCAAAAATGAACGATAGATAATCGATATGAAAATACGGGACGCTCTGCCTGTTTAGGTATGAAGTAATACATCATGCCCAAAAAACCTGCAGTAAGAAAAAAGCCCACCGCATTGTGACCGTACCACCACTGAATCATTGCATCCTGTACGCCGGTATATGCTGAATACGATTTAGTGAGCGAGGCTGGCATGGCTGCCGAGTTCACGATATGCAAAATAGCGACCGTTAAAATGAAGGCGCCATAAAACCAGTTAGCTACATAAATATGCGATGTCTTGCGTTTCCATAACGTGCCAAAAAATACGACAGCATATGAAACCCACACCAGCGCAATCAGAATATCGATAGGCCATTCAAGTTCCGCATATTCTTTGCCACTAGTAATTCCCATTGGAAGCGTAATAGCAGCAGCAACTATAACTAGTTGCCAACCCCAGAAGGTGAAGGAGGCTAGCGCATCCGAAAACAAACGCACCTGACACGTTCGCTGCACCACGTAATAGGACGTCGCAAACAATGCCGAGCCACCAAAGGCAAATATCACGGCATTCGTATGCAAGGGCCTAAGACGACCATAGGTCAGCCAGGCGGTATCAAAATTAAATGCTGGCCATGCGAGTTGAGCAGCGAGAATCACCCCCACCAGCATGCCCACCACTCCCCACAACACGGTCGCCACCGCAAATTGCTTAACGACCCTGTAGTTGTAGTTCAGTGCTGTATCCACAAAAACTCCCTCTGGTATCCGACGAAGATGTCCGGAGAGTACGTTTCAAGCGGAGAAACTTCCTTGACTTGAGTCAAATTTCACAAGAAGGGAGTACAAATGAGTCTGAGCTTATTTTTGGTTATGCCCATCAGACTGATCCGTATCGGAATGGATAGCGTCGTCGTCTTGCAGTATTCGCATAGCAGGGCCTTCCAAGTCGTCAAACTGACCCGTATCCATAGCGCGAAAAAATACCCATAATGCAGCGAACACAACCACCACAGATAACGGTATTAAAAGGTATAAGGCTTCCATCAACGACCTCTGGCCTAGTGTTTGTGTGGCTTGGGAAGACGCTCAAGGCGCAGCGCATTGAGCACCACACCTGCCGAACTAACCGACATGCCCAATCCCGCCATCCAAGGTGCCAATAAGCCAAATGCCGCTGCCGGTATGGCAAGCAGATTGTAGATAGTCGCCCACACCAGGTTTTGTCGTATTACCTTCATGCAGGCAGTGGCCGCCTCTGCGACATCGATTAATGATGAGAGCCTGGCCGACAATAGCACCGCATCGGCATGCGACTGCGCCAGTGCTGCACCTGAGCCCATGGCAAACGATACATCGGCTGCGCGCAACACAGCTGCATCATTCATTCCGTCGCCGACCATC
>JAJTGE010000023.1 GCA_021298555.1 Oxalobacteraceae bacterium | reverse complement strand
ATTAGTACGTCAATTGATTCGCTGGATTTTTTAGTCGTTTAATCTCCTCTGTAGTTTTGTGGGCACCTCAGGGTGCCCTTTTTTATATTCACGCTCCTTTTTCATACCCAGCTACAATTCGGGGATTCCTGAATTTTCGATGACTACTGATTGCCCCATCATGACCGTTACCCCCGATGCCCACTCCGTTGCACTGTACTTGGAAGATCATCCCAATTTTTTCGAAGATCATCCCGACCTGATTGCTAGCTTTAAGCTAACGACCGCACTCGGTGGACGTACTGTTTCGCTACAAGAGAGACAAGTCGAAGTACTGCGCGAAAAAATTCGTAACCTGGAGCTTCAGCTAGTCAATCAATCGCGTTTTGCCAAAGATAATGACAACATCATGGTAAAGATTCATCAATGGACGTTGAAACTTCTCGCCACTCGATCAGAACCGCAGCCTGAGGCTATGCTAGACAGCCTTCGTGGCGTCTTTAATGTTCCAACTGCGAGTCTGCGTGTATGGGATTCTGCCGTCGCATTGCCACCAATGTGGCACGAAGCACCAGATCTGGAAGCAGCTAAAACACTCGCCTCTCAACAAGCAAATCCCTATTGCGGCTTATCTTCAGCGAAGCCTGGTGTGGCATGGCTGACCAATCCTGACTCTGTAAAGTCTATTGCGTTGATCCCGCTACGCGCGACAGGTGCGGCAACAAGTTTTGGCTTATTGGTTCTTGGCTCGCAAGACGCTGCGCGCTTTACGGCAGAGATGGATACACATTTCTTGCGGCAGATCGGCGAAATTGCCAGCGCCACCGTGCATGGATAGCCACGCTGAACTCACTGTCAACGCTGCCGACCAGCAGCAACTCGCCAGCTATTTGCACTATTTGCAAACGCAACGCAAGTTATCCGAGCACACCTTAGAAAGTTATCAGAGCGATCTGGACCAATTAGTTACGTATAGCCGCGAAAAAAAAATTCATGCACTAACTGCAATTACGGTTACAGACATTCGTCGCTTTGCAGCACAAATGCATGCCCGCGGTTTGTCACCCAGTTCGATAGCGCGCAAGTTATCGGCCTGGAGAGGATTTTACAATTGGATGGCGACACATCATCAGCTCGCTGCCAACCCTGCTGATGGGGTTAAGGCCCCTAAGAGAGCCAGAGCACTGCCCAAAGCACTGGGCGTAGATGACGCCGTAAGACTCGTCAGCGGCAAACGATCAGCAGACTCTGATTCCGAAACCGACAAAACCCAACAACTATGCAATCGTGCGATGTTTGAATTGTTGTACTCAAGCGGTCTGCGTGTTTCCGAGTTAATCGAGCTTGATGTTCAGTACGCAGAAACGCGTGAGCATGCCTCGCAAGGTTGGTTAAATCTTGATGCATGCGAAGTAACTGTGACAGGTAAAGGTAATAAACGTCGCACAGTACCCGTTGGAAGTGCGGCTTTACTATCCCTACGCGAATGGCTTTCCTGCAGAGCTACTCTAATCAATGAAAAACCAGGGGCAGATCCTCATGCACTTTTTATTACGTCTCGCGGTCAACGAATCACAGCCCGCGCAATTCAAACCCGTATTAAGTCGCACGCGCAGGCACTGGGCATACCTGCGGATGTACATCCCCATATGCTAAGACATTCATTTGCTTCTCATGTGCTTCAATCTTCGGGGGATTTGCGCGCAGTACAAGAAATGCTAGGCCACTCATCGATTGCATCAACACAGGTTTACACATCACTGGATTTTCAGCGCTTGGCCCACGTTTATGATGCTGCCCATCCACGCGCAAAAAAACAAAAGTCGAGCGATTAATCAAACGTGTAGTAAGTCCAAACTTAATCTATATTCTAGCTACCCAAGGTAATACCATGTCCCTCATTCCCGCTACGATCTTGACTGGCTTTTTAGGCTCCGGCAAGACGACTCTTTTGAACCGCATACTGCATGAAGAACATGGTCAACGCATCGCAGTGATTGAAAATGAATTCGGTGAAGAAAATATCGACAATGAAATTTTGGTGCAAGAGACGCGCGAACAAATCGTTGAAATGAACAATGGCTGTATTTGCTGCACAGTGCGCGGTGATTTAATTACTGCATTAGGTCAGCTTGCGCAAAAACGTCGTGATGGCGAATTAACCTTCGATCGCGTGGTCATCGAAACTACAGGCCTTGCCAACCCTGGCCCGGTTGCACAAACTTTTTTTATGGATGAAGAAGTCGCTACCAGTTACTTGCTGGACGGCGTCATTACTATCGTTGATGCCAGCAACGCCATGCAGCAGTTGGATAAATTTGATGAGGCCCAACGTCAAGTCGGTTTTGCTGATCGACTATTCTTATCAAAATCAGATCTGGTAGACCAAGAGCATTTGTCGCTGCTGGAGCAACGACTTAAGCGTATCAATCCTCGCGCGCCGTTGGGGCGCACTGATTTTGGTCATGCTCCAATTAACGAGATATTAGACATACGCGGATTCAACCTGAACGACAAACTGGAAATCGATCCAGATTTTCTAAAATCTGAAGAAGATCACCACTGCGACGATCATTGCGATCACGATCACCATCACCATGAACACGATCACTCTGGGCACCACGCGGGCGACCACACCGACGGTATTGCCGCCTTTGTCTTTCGCAGCGACCGCGCCTTTGATCCCGCGCGCCTGGAGGACTTCATAGGCCAGCTGATACAAGTCTATGGCCCTCGTATGCTGCGCTATAAAGGCATATTGTGGATGGAGGGAGCCTCACGCAAGGTGATTTTCCAGGGTGTCCATCAAACCATGGGCAGCGATCTGGGCTCACCCTGGTCGGCCGACGAAGTTCGGGGAAGTAAAATTGTCTTTATAGGTCAATCACTGCCGCGCTCCATATTCATTGAGGGATTGCAGCAATGTCTGGTATAAGCAGCATAGTATTTTTAAAAGCGAGTCACCACTGTCCGCTTTTGATAAGTTTTAAGCTGGCGCCCTTGCCAATTAAATTAAAAATATGAAAAGCTTGTCTATACAGCCGACAATGCGATTACAATAGCCGCCGATTTACTAAGGGCATCCCTAGGTACTAGTGAGATAGTTTCAGCAAACAACCAGTCTGCCATGCGCATGAGCAATAATGCCAATGACGAACTGGATACAATTGACAGAACAGCAGTTACGAAAGCAAGCGACGTGGCAACTACTACAAAAACTTTGAAGCCAGCCGTCAGTGACGGCAGTCCACTTACTGAGGAACAGCTCCTCAAAATGGGCGAAAAAGATTACATGAACGCGGCGCAGCTGGCTTTTTTCAGAGCCCGCTTAAAGCAGCTTGAAAAGGATCTTCTGCGAAATGCAGGCGAAACTACCGAGCACCTGCGTGAAACCGTGCTCGTGCCCGATCCAGCCGATCGCGCCACGATAGAAGAAGAGCATGCTCTGGAATTGCGTACGCGTGACAGAGAACGCAAGCTCCTCAAAAAAGTACAACAGTCGATAGCCTCAATTGATGCTGGCGATTATGGATGGTGCGAAGAGACGGGTGAACCCATCGGCATACCCCGACTACTAGCTCGCCCTACTGCCACCCTTTCTCTTGAAGCTCAGCAACGACGCGAGCTCAAGCAAAAACTGTACGGCGACTAAATTCTTCCCCTGAAGAAATGAAATGTTATATTTGCGCATGAATTTAAACATTCGTAAATTAAGACCCACGTGAGCCTGAACCACCACACCAAGCCCCCAGGCAGCCCTCCCCAAGTGGCGGCTTTGTGGCTGGTGTTTTGCTTGTTATTTGCACAATGGTTGGGCTACGCCCACGCAATTAATCACGCGGGCACGCAGTCAGAGCCACTGGTTAGTCAGAGTGCTCAAAACTCATATGCAGGCTGTTTTGATCATCAACATGCAGGTCATTCCTGCACACTGCTGGAAGCGGGAACACTAGGTGCCAGCCTAACCGCAGCCTCCTTCCAAATCACTGCCATAGCGCCGCCCTACTTTATCGTGGCTAGTGCCATGTGTTTTGGGTTTCAGCAAATTTTCATTGCACTTTTCTCTACCCGCGCACCACCTGCTCACCACTGAGCATCAAGAACCAACAAAACTAATATTCAACTAGCGATGACTTATCGCTGGTTACTGCATGATCAGTGGAGAACCCCATGAACTATCGACTATCGTATATAGCGCAAGCTATGGTTTACGCCTTTGCTGGCGCAATCCTTCCTAGCCTTGCACAAGAAAACAATAAAACACTCAATTCAGTCATAGTGACTGCTGATCCCTTTGGGTCGAGTGAAAATTCCATGGTGCTCGCGCCTGCCAAAGTGCTTTCAGGTGACGAACTGCGTGACAAATTAGGTGGCTCCATTGGGCAAACGCTAAGTAACGAATTGGGCGTTAGTTCATCGGGTTTTAGTTCCGGTGCTTCACGCCCTATCATTCGCGGCCTCGATGGCCCGCGAGTAAAGATGCTCGAAAATGGTATGAGCAGTGGAGATCTCTCTTCCATATCGAGCGATCACGCCGTGGGGAGTACCGGCGCAACCGCACGACAAATTGAAATTCTGCGCGGACCCGCTGCATTACTTTATGGCTCGGGAGCCATCGGTGGCTTGGTGAACATCGTTAACAACCGCATAGCCAGCTCCCTAGAAACCAAACCCACCGGTGAAACCGAGCTGCGCTACAGCAGCGTTGATCGAGGCATAGGAGCCAGTTTTTCTGCCGATGGCTCTGCCGGCACGATAGGTTTGCATGCTGATGGCAACACAACTAATGCAGGTGACTACCGCATACCGGGTAACAGCAGCGTGTTGGGTGATGGTGATACTGGCAGGCTAAGTTTTTCTGGTAACCGCGAACGAAGTCTGGGTTTTGGTGGCTCAGTCATCAAAGATTGGGGCTATGCAGGTCTTTCAATCGCGACCTTAGACAAACTTTACGGCATACATGGTGCAGACGAACGATCACGTATCGACCTTAATCGAACACGCATCGATGCCGATACCTTAATCAAATCGCCCTTTGATGGCTTTGATTCGTTACGCATACGATTAGGCAATACAGACTATAAGCATACGGAACTAGAAAATGGAACTGATCCTCACATTCGATTTACTAATAAATCCACTGAAACACGATGGGAGCTAGGTCATCTGCCCGTCGCTGGCTGGCGAGGCAAGCTGGGCATTCAAACTGAACAGGCAACGACTAAAGCAGCCAATCTTGAAGGAGCTGATCCCACCGTGCCACGCACCAATTCCATGGCGGTTGCTGGCTTCTTCCTGGAAGAGCGCGACTTTGGTGCTACCCGAATTAACATCGGTGGCCGACTAGAATCTGTATCGCGCAAGCCCGAGAGCAGCGTCAATCGCTCTTACGATTTAGGCTCGTTTTCTACTGGCGCACTTTGGACCGTGATTCCTGGCTACGGGCTGGGTGCCACGGCATCGATAGCACAGCGCGCGCCTACGGCTGAAGAATTGTATTCACGAGGCGCACATCACCCAACCGAAACATTTGATGTTGGAGATACATCGCTGAAAAAAGAAACATCGAATAATCTTGAGTTATCACTGCAAAAAACTGAAAACAAATTACGCTGGAAAACAAATGTTTATCAAAACAAAGTAACTAATTTTATCTACGGCGCTATTGGCGCTGTAAATCTTGATCCCGAAGGCGAATTACGCGATCGAAATTTCAAACAAGGTAACGCTACTTTAAGGGGTATAGAAGCCGAGCTTAGCTACAATTTATATGAAACAGGATGGTATGGCCGAGTATTTGCTGACAGCTCGCGCGGCACCCTAGATAATTTGGGCAACCTGCCTTTACAACCTGCCAGCCGCTTAGGATTAACCGCTGGCTATCAAGATCAGCGCTGGCGTTCCTCGTTATCGGTTCTTCATGCGGATTCACATAATCGCATTGCAAGTACCGTTATTTCTGAGGAAACAGCAACGAAAGCGTATACCAACGTCGATGCAAATCTGTCTTTCACCCAACGCTATGGAACGACTGATTTAACGTGGTTCATGATTGCTCGCAATCTACTTAATGAAGAGATACGCCTCTCTACTTCTCTACTAAAAGATTACGTTCCTCAGCCCGGGCGTAACGTAATCGTCGGTGTACGAACCCGCTTTTAATGTATACCTAAAATTTCAACGTGTAAGCCACGCCACGTTCTACGTCAGGATTGCGTAAAACGGGCGTGGCAATCAGCTCGATTGCTTTGAGTCCAATTGACATTCGAAGTTTTGGGAGATGTAATGACTCGCAGACAAGAAGATCACTGAAACATAATTGACAGTGACTTTTTTATTTTGCAGAGCAGATTATCATTCCAATCAGGCTGGTTTAACTCGTGAAAATTTTAGGCCGCTTTATAAAACCGACGACACAGTCTGCAAGTCAGAAAAAAATTATAACGGCAGATCATGCGCGTTCGACCTCTCAAAAAATAGATACTATCGAATCTGAAATAACTGCTGAATTCGGTAATGCCACTTTACTTCAAGATAGCAAAGAACACAGCCGCAACAGTATTTCTAACCTGAGTCATGCACTCGATGAAGCTACTTTTTTGTTCGCTAATGGCCAATCGAATGATGCTAAAACACATTTACTAGCAGCTACACAAATTAATGGTAGCGAACAAGATAATAAGCTCGCTTGGTGGATGTTATTTGATTTGGCCATTATAGAAAATCAACCCGATTTTTTTGATCAGTTAGCACTAAGCTACGCCAAACAATTTGAAACTTCACCACCGCAATGGCAGCCGCTTATTCACGAAAACGAACATATCCCTTCGCAAACCGAACTCCCCATACTCAACTTTAGGGGAAAACTTTCAGAAGCTAGTCTGCCGGCCGTACGTCAATTAGAGCTATTAGGCTTACAACATCATCATTTTCAAGTTGAGTTTTCTGCAATAACAGAGATGGATATGTTTGGCTGTTCAGCTATTTTGAACGTGCTGGATACTTGGCAAAAAGCGTCGTGTGATATCTCTGTACGTGACGGCGGGACTATCATTTCCAGAGTTCGTCAATTCACACAGGCAGGCCGACGCGACAGCAACGACGCGGCGTGGAGACTACTCATAGAATTACTGCGACTAATGAATGCGCAGGAGGCTTATGAAAATGCCTGTCTCGAGTACTGCATGACCTACGAAGTATCGCCACCCGCTTCACCACCAGCACCCACCAAATCCCCTGAGCAGATACCGGTTTTCGCTATGCCGCAAAACATATCATTGCCAATAGACAAACTGCTGATGCGTACTAGCGAGTACGCTCAGCAAGCCTCTGTCGTCGTTTTAGATTGCCGTCATTTACGAAAAATAGAATTCAGTGCCGTCACACCCTGGCTCACCGGGCTCAAACAACTAGCCCAGAGCAAAGCGGTAGAATGTCGTCAGATGAGCTTTCTTGTTGGCCGATTAATACAGTTGATGGGCGCAACAAGCTGGCTGCACATTACCCATCGAAAGCCCTAAGCGCTGGAGGTGGCCCTAATCTAGTTTTTTATCTTTTTACTGCATGGAACAATTTCACGGCACTACGATTCTTTCTGTACGGCGAGGCAACGTAGTCGCGCTGGGAGGTGATGGCCAGGTAACCTTGGGCAACATCGTCATGAAAGGCTCCGCGCGCAAAGTGCGTAAGCTATTTCACGGTAAAGTCTTAGCCGGCTTTGCTGGGGGTACGGCCGATGCGTTCACCCTACTTGAACGCTTTGAATCCAAGCTCGAAGCCCATCAGGGTAATTTGATGCGCTCCTCAGTCGAGCTAGCCAAAGATTGGCGTACCGATCGCATGCTGCGTCGACTCGAAGCCATGCTACTCGTTGCCGACCGTGAATCCACACTCATCATCACAGGTAACGGCGATGTACTCGAGCCAGAAGATGGCGTGGGTGCAATAGGCTCTGGCGGAAGTTACGCTCAGTCTGCCGCAAAAGCTCTACAAGAAAACACCGAATTGTTGCCCGCTGAGATAGTCAAAAAATCACTGACCATCGCAGCGCAGCTTTGTATTTATACTAACTTCTCGCTCACTATCGAGACCCTTGAATAAGCTCATCGTATAAATGAATCTCACACCGCAACAAATTGTCATCGAACTCGACAAGCATGTCGTGGGTCAGGCACGCGCAAAACGCGCTGTTGCTATTGCCTTGCGCAATCGCTGGCGGCGACAGCAAGTACCCGATCCCCTGCGCCATGAAATCACACCAAAAAATATCTTGATGATAGGGCCTACCGGCGTAGGCAAAACAGAAATTGCGCGTCGCCTTGCCCGTCTGGCCGACGCACCCTTCATCAAAATTGAAGCCACCAAATTTACCGAAGTCGGTTATGTAGGGCGCGATGTCGACACCATCATTCGCGACCTCACCGAAATAGGTATTAAACAAACGCGCGAACTAGAAATACGCAAAGTTCGTGCTGGCGCTGAAGATGCTGCTGAAGATCGCATACTCGACGTACTACTTCCGCCAGCGCGTGATTTTGGCTTCTCTGCCACTCAAACTGCCGAAGAAAAAAACGCCAACGCTACGCGTCAAACATTTCGTAAACGACTGCGCGAAGGTGCACTTGATGATCGTGAAATCGATATTGAATTAGCAGATGCAAGGCCCCAGATGGAAATCATGGCTCCACCCGGCATGGAAGAAATGACTGAGCAAATCAAATCCATGTTTTCAGGTCTGGGAAGCAGCCGAAAAAAAGCTCGTAAACTCAAGATAGGCGAGGCAATGAAATTACTCATTGATGAGGAAGCCTCTCGCTTAGTCAATGAAGAAGAACTAAAACAAAAAGCCATTGCCAATGTCGAACAAAACGGCATTGTGTTTCTGGATGAAATCGACAAAATAGCAGCACGCGGTAGCGTTCAAGGGGCCGATGTCTCACGCGCTGGCGTACAACGCGATTTACTGCCCTTAGTCGAAGGTACCACCGTCAACACTAAATATGGCATGGTCAAGACTGACCATATTTTATTTATTGCTTCAGGTGCCTTTCATCTGGCCAAACCCTCAGACCTCATACCCGAGCTGCAAGGACGATTCCCTATACGCGTAGAATTAGAATCGTTGGCTATCGCTGATTTTGAACGCATCCTGACTTCCACCGATGCTTGTCTGACTCGACAGTATCAAGCGCTACTCGCAACAGAAAACGTGCATATAGAATTTTCGCCGGATGGCATACGCAGGCTGGCAGAAATCGCTTTTTCTGTGAATGAAAAAACGGAGAACATAGGTGCGCGCCGTCTTTATACCGTCATGGAAAAACTGCTCGAGGAAACATCGTTCGGCGCAGACCATGAAAGCAGTACAGCAGTCATGATAGATGCCGCTTATGTCGACGATAAGCTAGGTGCACTAGCGATTAATGAAGATCTGTCTCGCTACGTACTCTAATTTTTACTGCCTGAATTGACGTCGTTTTATTAGCGTCTATAAGTCTCACCAGGCATGACAATCTGCGGCTCTTGTACTGGCATGCTGACCGCCGGTGGATACGATGCTTCGGTGTTTTGCGCTACGCCACCTGTACTCGTTGTGCCCGACGCAGTGACAGCCGAACTACTTGCACCTGAACTCGCGCTCGAACTCGCCACTGGTGCTGATGGCTGCGGGGTGGCAGGCATTTGAGATTGCACCGGAGATTGCCTGTAGAGTGTCGCGCTCTGCTGCCCCGTGGCACCCGCTGTGGTCGGTGGTGCGCCCAGTTGCGATGCAAAGGCTGGCAATGCCAATTCTCTCTCCGCTCCTTTGCCCGACAAAATCACACTACGTGAATTAATTTCCTTTACCACGATACCCGGCATCACTTCAGCGTGCAGACGCAGCGCACGCGGTGGGCCACCTTCAGTAGCAATGATCACTACACTTTCTTGTGGTCGCGTAGAACGAATAACGCCATTGAGCTGCACACTCGCCAACGCTGATGCTTGTTGACTTCCGCCAAACAAATTGGCAGCAGCGGATATCGGCGGAATACTATGCTCAGCAACCGTAAACGTAGCCTCTGTGGGTAACGCAGGCAACAACCAAAGCCGCAACCAAAATGACAGCGATACCCAGACAGAAATAAAAAATAAAAACGATACTATGTCGGGCAGCCGTTTTTTTACAAAGGTTAATCGAGCCATTATCAATTGCTAGGGAAGTAGTAAGTAAGTAAAAATATACGTAACACTTTGAAGCACCAACTGCCTAACGCACCAACCGCCTAACGTACTAACTGATTTATTTCAATAATTGGCATCAACACAGCCAACACAATCAGCAATACAAGTACACCCATCGTTAATATCAATATCGGTTCTAGCAAACTGGCTATCGCCAACGCGCGACGTTCCAAGTCTTGTTCTTGCATTTGAGCTGCACGGTTCAACATCACAGGCAATTCCCCTGTTACTTCACCGGCACGTATCATGTGTATCAGCATCGGTGGAAAATACGGATGCACTGCCAAGGCACGCGCCAAACTCATACCCTCACGCACACTCGCGGTTGCATCTTCGACTTGCTCACGCATAGCGGCATTCGATAGAGTGTCGCGGCTTGTTCGCAGCGCTCTAAGAATAGGAACACCCGAGCTAATCGTAATAGCTAGCGTACTGGCAAATCGAGAAGTATTTAAACTGCGCTCAAAGCGACCATAAAAAGGAGCACCTAGCAGCCAACGGTGCCACCGCATACGAACCACTGGATCACGCAAGGCGTGTCGCCAGGCGAAAAAAGATATCCCTATGATTAAAAAAAGCAACCAACCCCAGTGTCGAAATAAATCTGAGATAAACAGCATCGCGATCGTTAACAATGGCAGTTTCTGTTTCGAGTGTTCAAAAACCGAAACTATTTGAGGAACAACATACGTGAGCAAAAAAATGACGATCGTAAATGCCACCGCTGTCACTATCGCGGGATATGTAAACGCTAATTTAATTTTTTGTAGTAATGCGTTACGGCGTTCAACGAAATCAGCCAGCCGCGACAACACACCTGATAATTGACCTATGTGCTCACCCGAGGCTACTAATGCTCGGTAGATATCAGCGAAGTCGCGCGGATGTCGGGATAGCGCATCAGATAATGATGCACCACCCATCACTTCAGCTCGTATAGCCGCAATCAAATCGCGCATATACGGACGTTCTGCCTGTTCTAGCAACGCTGAAAATGCCTGCTCTAACGGCAATCCCGCTTCTAATAATGAGGCCAGCTGCCGTGTAAATAATGCCAGCTCATTGGTTGATAAGCGCTCACTAAAAAAATGCGTAATGATATTGGCGTGGCTATCTACCTTAGCAGCAATCGCATCAACGGCTAATGGAAGTAATCCGCGGGCACGTAAATCCGAACGCGCAGCGCGTGGGCTTTCAGCGTGCAGTATGCCTTTGCTCGGTGCACCTAATGTATCTACCGCTTCATAACGGTACGCAGGCATGTGCTTAGTCCTTGGTCACGCGTAATAATTCAGCTTCGCTGGTCACGCCTTGCTGTAACCAGCGCTCACCATCAGCCCTCAACGTCTGCATGCCATTCTGCTGAGCAGTGACGCGTATATCAGCTTCAGATACTTGATTGTGAATTTGAGTGCGTATTTCGGGTGTCGTAAGTAATAACTCATACACACCCACACGACCGTGATAACCCGTTTGTCCGCAATGAGTACAGCCACGTTCTACCCAACGCTGCCCATCAAACTCGCGGCAATGCACACATAGTTTTCTAACCAAACGCTGAGCAACAACACCCAGCAAAGAGGACGACAAAAGAAAAGGCTCGATACCCATATCCAAGAGCCGCGTAATCGCAGCAGCTGCATCGTTAGTGTGCAGCGTTGTTAGTACCAAATGCCCTGTTAGTGATGCTTGCACAGCAATCTGTGCTGTTTCAAGATCGCGTATTTCACCAATCATGATGACATCCGGATCTTGCCGCAATATAGCCCGCAGAGCTTTTGCAAATGTCATGTCAATGCGTGCATTGACCTGCGTCTGACCTACACCAGGTAATTCATATTCAATCGGATCTTCTACGGTAAGAATATTGGTGGTGGTGGCATTTAAGCGCGATAAGGCAGCATAGAGCGTTGTGGTTTTTCCAGAACCTGTTGGGCCTGTCACTAAAACGATGCCATGTGGCTGAGCTATTAAATGGTCAAACTGCGCACGCGTTGTTTCATTCATGCCCAATTGCTGCAAATCTAATCGTCCACCTTCTTTATCTAGCAAACGTAAAACGGCACGTTCACCATGACCCGTAGGCAATGTAGAAACACGTACATCGACTGGCTTACCCCCTACACGAAGCGTAATACGTCCATCTTGCGGTAAACGTTTTTCTGAAATATCGAGCTGCGACATAATTTTTATGCGCGATATAAGCGCAGCATGCAAGCCACGTTTAGGTCGGGCGACATCACGCAGTCGTCCGTCTATTCGAAATCGCACAACTGAAATTTGCTCGAATGGTTCGATGTGAATATCAGATGCCCCCTCACGCAAAGCTTGCGTGAGCAATGCATTAATCATGCGGATAACGGGCGCATCGTCAGCAGCCTCGAGTAGATCTTCTACCGCAGGCATTTCCTGCATGAGGCGAGTTAAGTCCAAATCAGACTCTACTTCATCAACAATCTGTGCTGCATCGTCGCCACTACCTGCATAAGCTTTTGCAATGGCTGCCTCAAGCTGATCACGCTCCATAGTATGCAAGCGGAGCCTGCCAAACCGGCGTCCAACTTCAGCAATAGCAGATGATAGTGTTGCAGGCGAAACCCATACATCCGTACCATCACCT
Organism: Oxalobacteraceae bacterium; assembly: GCA_021298555.1. Taxonomy (GTDB): domain Bacteria; phylum Pseudomonadota; class Gammaproteobacteria; order Burkholderiales; family Burkholderiaceae_D; genus Pernthalerella. The sequence continues at coordinate 9,677 of JAJTGE010000023.1, read as the reverse complement.
GCAACAGCTGCTTGAGCCAGCAATCCAAAATTACGGGAAAAACTAAACGGCAGTAAACGCGGGTCATGTATCGTCGTCATTAATGCAGATATTCTTTCATGACTCTCACTACACGTAATGAGAATACGTATTCAAGGATAGTAGTCATTTACCAAACAATTCAACGCTTAAATAGCGAGTAAATCACACCGCTATTCAACGCAAGTCAATGACAGGTGGCTCTATAGGAAAGACCTCAGCCGGCGTATTTGGTTGCACAGGCGCTGCTGATGAACCTGAGGAAGGTGACGGAGATACCGGTTGCGGACCACGCTCAGGCTCGTTGAAATCTCGCCGCAATAAATTACCGCCTTGGGGTCGTCCTTGTTGCAAGGGCGGCAGCGCAGGCGTATCAGTACGAGGTAAAAAAACATTTTGTTCGGGTTGCACCCCAAGTTGCGCACCACGAATATAGTCATAGCGATCGCTGGCAACCGCAACACTCTGACTCTCATTACGTATCACCGTGGGGCGCAGAAAAACCATCAGATTTGTTTTACCGCGTTGCTTGGACTGATAACGGAAAAAATAGCCCAGAAAAGGTATGTCTCCCAGCAATGGAATTTTTTCTACTGTGTCGTTGACTGTATCTTCTATCAGACCACCCAGAACGATAATCTGCCCGTCATCAACTAGCACATTCGTATCGATAGAACGCTTGCTGGTAATGAGACCCGATACGGTGGATTGCTGAATATTCGACGTCTCTTGATAAATTGCCATTCTGACGGTACCGCCCTCCGAAATTTGAGGACGCACCCTCAGCGATAACCCAATATCGCGTCGCTCTATAGTTTGAAAAGGATTCACACCTGCTGTTCCTCCCGATGCAGCAGTTGTAAATTGACCCGTAATAAAAGGAACGTTTTGTCCAACAATAATGCGTGCTTCTTCGTTATCAAGCGTAATGAGATTCGGCATAGAGAGTATGTTGGCCTTCACGTTTTTTTCTAGTGCGCGTGCCAACATACCGAGTTGCAAACCCCCGTTAGTTTGTTTAAATAATAGAGCAGTCAATCCATTACCCGGTGGCAGAGGCGCTTTACTCGTACCGACTACCGATGCTGCCTGGGATACCAAATTATTTCCTTCGCTAGAAAATCCTGTGAGTACACCTACACGAACATTACTACCGGTATCGCCCGATACCCCTGCCCACTGAATTCCAAATTGAGCCGCTTTATCAGCACTAACTTCAATAATTAAGGATTCAACATAGACCTGCGCACGCCGTGCATCAAGCTGATCAATGATGGCTCGTACATTACGGTAAACACGCTCGTTAGCCGTGATGATCAGCGTATTGGTAGTCGGGTCTGCTTGAATGAATCCAGTCGCGCCGCCTATGGGTAACGGACCTTGCATAGGTGCTGGCGAAGAAGGTGGCATCTGCATACCAGCCCCTTGCTGCGTCGGTGTTTGTGTTGCTGGCTGCACTGCCGGCTGCATAACCGCACCCGGCGTAGTAGCTGCTGCTCCCATTTCGCTCGCAACCACTGCACGCAATACTTGCGCTAACTTAGTCGCCTCGGCATTACGCAAATAAACGACATGCACATTACCTGGCACAAGGGTCGGCTGATCAAGCTTGGCAATAAGCGTCCGCGCTAAATTAGCGCGCGCTTGAGTCGGCGCACGAAGAATGACAGAATTCGTACGCGTATCAGCCAATAACAAAACACGTGCAGGATCGATTGTCCCTTGCCCACCTCCCGAATCTAAAAGCCGATTGGCTGTTACCGTAAGATCACTGGCAATAGCATGTTCAAGCTTGATGACATCAAGCTCACCGATTGCAGGCGTGTCTACCGACGCAATGATGCGCGCAAGTCGCTTTAGATTGTCAGCATAGTCCGTAATGATCAGCGTATTGTTGGTTGGATCAGCTGCTATCGTATTGTTAGGTGCAATCAACGGGCGCAGCACATTAATTAGACCGCTGGCACTTTCATGATTAAGATGAAAAACGCGCGTGACGATTTGATCGCCACGTAATTTTTCTTTTTCTGCCTGTACTGGCCCTGCTTGCAGTTTGGCTTCTGCTTCCGGAACCACCTTCACGTAGTCGGGGGTGCTGACGACTGAAAAACCTTGTAGCCGTAACACCGAGCTCAACATCTCTAACGCCTGCGATTTGGACACTGGCTTTTCAGATATCAGATTAATGGTTCCTTTGACACGCGGATCGATAACAAACGTGTTTCCTGTGTAGTGTCCAATGGCACGGACCACAGCTTCTATATCGGCACCAACAAAATTTAAATTTGCCTGATTACTAGCTGGATCCTGAGCTTTCGCTGTTTGTAACCAGAACAAGAGTAATAACATCAGCGCGATATCTACTAAGCGCGCATGCAATGACCTTGTACGAAAAATTATCAGCGCATCGACAAAGTAACAGGGCACTACCCCTACTAACGATGACGATATTCTCTCAACGATCATGTGAACTCAATTACAAATACAGTACGGTTTTCTATCTGATGTCGACGGCCCAACAGATTAAGCAAGTTCGCTAATTGTGGCTCGTGCTCGGGCAATGCCCAAGCCTGCCCAGAAAATCGCAGATGGCCGTTTTCAATCGCACCATTACCCTGAAGTTGCAATAGTCCGGACAGGGTTGAGAGTGTCAACTGAGCGCGAATTCCTTGCCAGTCGAATTCCATACGATAGGTGCCTAAGGGTTTGACGGGCGACAAAACCGATGCAATGTCATTCAACTGCAACTGCATCACCCCATGAATTTGCAACCCTTCTGGATTGGAAAGCACTCGTAGTGATTGCGATGATAGGTGCATCCTGCCTGTGGGTTTCAGGGTGTTGAGCGGTGCGCCCAATGCTGTTAATTGACTCGCAGGTAAGCTAAGCACAAACTCACCTAGGTGCCATGTCCGCCAGTTGCCTGATATCGTCAATGGCCGTTCAAGTAGCTCTGTATTGGTGATACTTGCATCAACCTTACCTATGAGCAGGCTAGGTGAGAACGTCCATACAAATCGACCGGGTAAGGTGAGTGCTGCTAGCTCGACTGAATTACTCACGCCAGTAATACGTGCTGATCCGGCCCACAACGTACCCTGCGCAGCGCTGAGTGTGTAGCGGTCGTTTGTTTGACGCTCCACTAATGGGGCCAGCCAGGTCGCAGGAAAACTCACTAACAAACTCAACAGCACAGCGACAATCGCTGCCAAGCCCCAAAGGAGGGTGCGCTTCATTGAGCTTGTTTTAATATGACATGCGCATCAACCCTATCTATACGGTCCCGCGCTGTAACTGTGATGTCCTCAACAACTAGTTGAGATGTGGTTTGCCACTGATGTAAAAGCTCTGTAAACGAAGCAAACGAGATATCGATAAACCGTGCATTCACATGGTAGTCTGCAATCTCCAAAGTGTCGGCTTGTAGTCCTTTATCCCTCAGATTACTTTCTAATTGTTGTCGCGAGACAGCCGATAGCGAAGCTTTAGCACGCACAGGCAGCTGGTTAATTTCTGCCATCAAATAGCGCATATGAGATAAATCGTCTTGCATCACCACTAACTGATGATGCCAGTAAGCGCGACCATGTAGCGCAGGATTAATGAATACTAACCATCCCAATAAAAAAGCCAATAGCACCGCCATCAACGCCAGTAATAGCTTCTCTCGTTGATTACGTGCTTCCCATACGGTCCTCAATGAATTTAGCGGTGTCATCGGCTACTTCGTATTTTCCAGAGACTCGCGCTACTGTCAGCACCCAATTCCAAACCTCGCTCAGCCAGTACCTTACGAACCACATCCAAAGCTACTTGCAGTTCTGGTTTGAGGTGCAGCTCTAATACTGCGTTGCGATATTCAATTGATGCAATAGCGCGCGCACTGATATTTGCACCTTGCTGTAATGCTGGCCATGCCTGGCCCAGCATAGCCGATAACACTAAAAAATCGTCAGCTGATACTTCTCCAGCAGCCCGACGCAAAGCCATACGTTTTTTTTTCAAGTCTGCTAATGCACTTGCCGAATCTTTCAGTTGAATAGTTGCTGCATCATGAAAAACCGTGCTGTATACACTTTGCATCTCTTGTTGTAATCGATGACCTTCACGATATAGCCGCCACCAGTCCCAATTTAAGGCTGCAATATTGACTACCCCTGTTGCTATGGCAAATACGGCGGCTGCTCGCCAACGACGGGCATCAAACATCCATGTTTTATTACGTACAAAATCAGACATTAAATTAATGTCACATGCATCAATATGCTCGATCCAATCGGTCCAGCGGGCAATACGTAAATTAACGCTATCGGCAACTGCAGTTCTACCTGTTAGTAGCTGTTGATAACACTCGAATTCTTCTTCTGGTAATACTAGCTCTACCGGTCTACCCGTGGCTAATGTCGATAACAAATAAAGTACTTCCGAGGCTGAGTCAGCATCAGTCTTTTTTTCACCCAATGGAAATCCTGTTCCTTCATTCGGAGAAAATCGTACGACTAATTCACGCGACTCTGCTTTTTCTAGTGTAAAGTCGATGAGTGCTGCTGATACATGATGACCGTTAAATGGTAAACATAGCTGAAAAGGTTTAGCAGAGAGTCTGTGCGCACCCAAACTAAGCAAATGATTACTCCATTGCCGCAACCAAGCACGATCAATGATGCAAACGGTTCGATCTCCCTGCCGATCTGGTCCTATCACCATGTGGCAATCCGCTGTATCGCCAAGAATGGATTCTTCCACCAACGCCGGCAATGCAGTTTTTAAGCGAGATGCCGATAACGGTGGTGGCGTAATAGTCAGTACGGTAACGTCACTAGCAGATAGCAACATCACGACCTGATGAACTTGCGTTACCAGCGACGTTAACGCATCAAGGCGTGCATATCCCTCACGATGCAAACGGCCATTCACAGCTATGGCATACGGGATAGCCAGCGTTCTGTACTCGCTGCTAGCGGTATCAGCCCGAGCAGGTAGGCGAAGATACAAAATAGCTTTTGAAAGATAGCTCATGGTGATTACACCTCACGCATCCATAAGAGATACGTAGCCGCACCACTACGTTCAACTAAGCCTTGCACCTGCAGCGAGGCGTGTCGAATTGTGATGAGACCATTAACAAGAAAAAAATGTGTGGATACTGAAAGCAATGAAGAATCTATCGCAGGCGAATTGGGAAGACTCAATGTCACCTCATTCATATTACGAAAACTCTTACTACGCCGCTGTGCTACTAACATACCGGCATCAGCGCGCGAGATTTGCGGTAAGCGTGCCACCACTACATCAATACCTGCCGTATTAATATTGACAGGTGTGGCACGCGGAAGAAAAACAATATGGTCGCGCAAGGCCGCCATTACTGCTGGCGTATATCCAGGCAGAGAAAGTAAATCGTCAACGTGTATAAATCGCATAGGCTGAGCTGAGCCTGGCTTAGCCGAGTCATGCCGTTGAGTAAGCGCAATCTGCTGAGCTGCTACGCGGGCAAGGCTAGGATCTTGTTGTAATGCGCTCAGTAATTTTTCAAAGGCCGTCACCTCAACGGAATTAACAACCCCGTGACTTGCCAGCATAGTCAAATTTAAACGGGCCTGGGCATCTTGTATAGCACCCGATAGCACAGCACTAGCCACATCTGAACCTGTTGAATTCGAGGCTACATACGTATCAAGTCGAGTATCTGCCAACGGCACCGACCACGGCTCCGTTAAATCATCGATGGTGGAGAATTTTCCATCCTCTTGCAAAATGAGTCGTGCCCAATCCAGAGCCCCGCGAACTATCCATTGTTTTTGTAACTGTAAACGTTGATTTTCTATAGCTCTTACCTGTACTTGCTGATGCCAGAATAAACTAGTGACTATAGCGATAGCGAGACTGGTAAGTAATAAGGCCGTGATAATGGCAACGCCTTGCTGGCTAATACGTGCAGACCGCATCATGTAGCACCTAGCAAAAATAGTTTAGTTAGCGGATGAGCCCTGCCTGCAAGCTGTAACGACATCTCTACACCTCGCCAATTCAACTGAGTTGATGTAGTTCCTGTTTGTGTATTTGCCAGCGCACCGTGTGACACCATCGCTTGCACACCCGGATTCCACGCTCTCCATCCTTGTCCATCACTGGCCCACACACGAAACGAGATTGACGTTACTCCAGTGAGTAAATTCACCGCATTCTCACCACCGCTGTACTCACGCTGCCAAGCCATAGCTAATTGTGTTAAATCGCGTGTAGATTGTGATGTCTCTCGCGAAAGTGTGCCTTGATTTAAACGCCAAGCAACGATTTGTAAATTACTAGGTTGTGCTTCTATCTGAACTCGCCGAACCAACGTCAATTGTCCGTTTTCTATTAACAATGAAGAGCGTCCATCTAGCAAATCTGCATCGACTGCATTAGCACAATCAATTTGCCACTGCGCCAATGTCAATTGCAAACTTCGTGCTTGCTCTAATTCTTGATTCAAACTTTCGCGGGTGCGTGTAATGCTATCCAAACCACGCCAACCAAGTACCGCAATGAACACCAGTATGCTAATGGCTACTAATAATTCAATCAGCGTCAAACCTTTCTGATAAAAATCATGCCTCGTACATGATATTGAATTCTGCGTGCAACCTAGATGACGAGACTCATTGCGACGCATTGGGGACTATCTGAGAAAGCGTTATGAGTTTACGAGTTGCATCACTTGCAGCGAGAACAGAAACTTCTACTCGCCGAAACGAAGGATTGGGTGTGGGATAACTAGTCTCTTCACAGCGCAGTGATAGTTCGGCCTGAGAACAATCAAAGCTTCGCGTACCTAGTGCAGGCCATTCCTGCGCTAAGCGTATCTGCGCCAGCCTATTTTCAGCAGACCATGTTGCCATCATCGCAGCACGTAAATCACTGCTGTTTTGAGTGAGGCTAGAAATTGCTCGCAAGCTTGCACTAAAGGCCGTGCCTATAATGACTAACGCAACCAGCACCTCAAGTAAGGTAAACCCCGTACAACTTTCATGTGAAAAGACATGGCATAGCCAATAGTGCCGCTTACGGTGTCTAATCATTGAAACAAGATGACTAGTCATTTCACTTGAAAATTTCCCAGACCATCAGCAATCACTGAAGCACTCTGCCCATGCAAGGAAAGTGTTAATACAAACGGCGTATTGACAGGCTCACGACCAAATAAAATAGTTATTGGTACTTGTATAGCCATTGCTGGAACGAGAGTTAAGCTCAACGGTGGGTAGGCAAATTCGCGCTCACGCCAGACAGGATCATCTTTCAATAATTCCCACTTTGTTTTCTGACGTATCAAAAACCGGTAACGATATTCATCAAGAACAAAACTTATTGGGCGGTCGCGCACAATGGCTTCGTCACGCGCCATCTGCAATAACAGCGCGATACGTCTTGCCTCTTGTCGTAGCCATTCACGCTCACCCAGCGTGAAATTGAGAGTGACTGCACCTAGCAAAATACCAGAGATGACCAATACTATTAATAGCTCGAGGAGAGTAAAACCCGGACAATGCTGTTTACAACGTAAGCCCGAGTTCACTGGTAGCTGCAAAGATTTAATCTGACCAAGAACCAATATCAGCGTTCATGTCAACTCCACCGGGAGTACCGTCGGCACCATACGAGAAAACATCCACCTCACCGCGCGTGCCCGGCATTTGATATTGATACGCCAGACCCCATGGATCGAGTTTTAGTCGATCTATATATCCGCCTGTTTTCCAGTTGGGTGGAATAGGCGCCAAGGTCGGCTTAGTTATTAATGCGCGTAAGCCTTGTTCATTGGTTGGATAGCGTTGATTGTCCAATCGATAAAGTTTGAGCGCTTGCACTAATGTGCCTATATCCTGCTTTGCTGCAAGAATACGTGCATCATCAGTCCGCCCCATCAAACGAGGCACAACAAGTGCCGCCAACACACCCATAATTACTACCACGACCATCAGCTCCACCAAAGTGAATCCGTGACGCCTGTAAAAAATAGTTTGTTGCAAAGATTTTTGTTGAATAGTCATTAGTGATCGATCAATCATAAAGTGCGAAAGACGTTATGACTGCGATCGTATGAAAAAGTGCCCGTTGACACTTAATGAATAGAAGGCAGAAACCCTCCTACTTCAATTGTGCGATATTAGAAAATTTAGCGCACGATCTTCATCAAACAGAGCACATTCTGTTTGATGAAGATGATAAAGATATTTCGAGCAGTTATATATCTTCATTCGGTGAAATTTTGCACAACTAAAAAGCTACTGAATTATTAACCACAATGCCCTTATCTTATTTGTACAGACGTTCTAAGCAGTATTTAGCATGTTCATTTCCTTGCTTAGCTGCCTTCTGATACCACTCAAATGCTTTTGCTTTATCAACATCTACACCCTTACCTTTGTCATAGCGCATCCCTAGCTTAAATTGCGCATCAGCATCTGTAGTCGCTGAGTCAGATACGACGCTTGTGCTGGTAGAACGATAACTTTTTTCTGGTGGCGAATGATAGGTACTAACCGAATGCGGGGCTTTAAATTGCGGCACTACCATCAGTGTCGGACGGACTATTTCAATAGATGAGCTTTTTGACTGCGGTGCTGTCGACGTGAGCAAATTTGCTGGTGCACGATTTGATAGCACAGGCTCTACTTGGCTTGTCTCGGGCGAAGTGCCAGGTATAGGTGGCGCAGATAAATTTGAATCAGGCTGCTGGGTAGGTGTTAATGGTAGTACTGTACTTACATTGCGCTTCATGACTGACATTCCTTAACTAAGGTTATTGAATGTCAGTCACAGTGCTCATACTAAAGTTCCAACTCGAATGCAGCCCTATTCTTCAAACTACGCTGAATCGTATTAATTTACTGGCCCTCTAAACCCGAGACGATTTAGACATCAGTAACCAATGCGTTGATAACTCTAAATCTTTTTCTACACCCACACCATCGCGGTAACATTCACTCAATTTGGTCTGCGCAGCTACATGCCCTTGCTCAGCTGCCTTCTTATACCACTCGACAGCTTTTGCTTTATCAACCGCAACACCCTCACCTTTTTCATACAACAATGCAAGATTAAATTGAGCCACTGCATGTCCCTGGTTAGCGGCCCTCTGATACCACTCGACAGCATTTGCTTTATCAACCGCAACACCATCACCGTTGAAATACATCACTGCCAGATTAAACTGAGCCACTTCATGTCCCTGGTTAGCGGCCCTCTGGTACCACTCGAAGGCTTTCGCTTTATCAACCTCAACACCATCACCATAATCATGTAAATATGCCACAGTAACCTGAGCATCTACTTGTCCTTGATTAGCCGCATTGTGAAACCACTCGAAGGCTTTAGCTTTATCAACTGCAACACCATCACCTCTATAATACAAGCCTGCCAGACGAAGCTGAGCTTCAACTTGTCCTTGATCAGCCGCCTTCTTATACCACTCGAAGGCTTTCGCTTTATTAACCTCAATACCATCACCGTTGAAATACATTCCAGCCAGATTAAACTGAGCACTTATATCCCCCTGCTCAGCCGCCTTCTGATACCACTCAAAGGCTTTTGCTTTATTAACCTCAACACCCTCACCTTCGTCATACTTCAATGCCAGATTAAACTGAGCAACTGCATGCCCCTGATCAGCC